>JAGIAB010000113.1 GCA_017745135.1 Flavisolibacter sp. | reverse complement strand
AGAGGTTGTTTATTTTGACAACCTCTTTTTTTTATTTCAGCCCTTCGTCCACCGAGATTTTTATCTAAGTTCAATTGCTTGCTAAAGAAAACATTTTCATGTTTAGAAAAATTCTATTTTTATCAATCCATTCCTCTGAAGTAACCTACCTGTATCTTTTCCTATTTCTTATTTATTCATCTTATAAAAACGCCTTACCATGAAAGGAAATTTACCCTTGAACGAAACGAGATTTCGTTTTAACCTAAGAACATTTATTTCATCGCTTTTTGTTCTTTTTTTCTCCTTCTCGTTAAACGCTCAACCCAAAACGGCTCTCTTATTTGATGGTCTTGATGACCGAGTTGACTTACCAAACAACATCCTGGCTACTTCGTATACCAAAGAAGCGTGGATATATTCTTCATTGGGAGCTCCATCCGGTAACACTAATAATATCATTTCTGGTCTCGCTACTGCATTTTGGTTTCCGGCTGATCAAGGGTATAAATTATCCGCAGGGCAGTCAGGTTTCCCTTTTAAGGACGTTCAAGACCCAACTCCTCTATCAGGGAACACATGGTATCATGTGGCTGTTACTTATGACGCTGCTACTTCAACAATGAGTTTATATAAAAATGGAGTACTTGTTAATCAGAATACAGCAGTTGCTCCTGTCACAGAAACACAGCTGCATTTAGGAAATTATGGTGGTTTTGCCGGCACAAATTTTATAGGATTGATGGACGAAGTCAGAATATGGAACATTGCATTGACTCAAACACAAATTCGCGATAGAATGTGTACTAAAATCGATGCTGGAGATCCATTATACGGCAACTTAATTGCTTATTACAAAGCCGATGAAGGAACAGGAACGAATCTTGCTGATTCAAAAGGTACAAATGATGGGACACTAGTGAACGGAACTACCTGGGCAACCTCTGGAGCAGCTTTAGGTGATAAAAGTGCATACGATTATATTAGTGCAACTAATAAAACCGCCTCTTTAACAGTTACGGCTACTGGCGAAACCTTTACAGCTACCAGTTCAGCAGATGGCGTTCAAGTATACGAAGTTGATGCGATTCCCGATAATACAACAGGTCTTCTCGGTATAGGAGGAAATAATAAATACTTTGGAGTATTCCAGATTGGTGGTACCAATCCAACATATACTGTAGAATATAATTATGGCACTTCCTACGTTGGTGATGAAACCAGTTATAGGTTATTTACCAGAAGCGACAACAGTGCAGCAACTTGGGCCGATGCAAATGCAACGCAAGACATCAATGTAAATACACTTACTGTTACCGGAGTTAGTAGCCAAAGTGGTGAATACATGCTTGGTTCAGTTGGCAACCCACTTCCGGTTAGCTTTACAAATTTTGTTGTAAACAAAGAAAAAAATGGGGTTAAGTTATCCTGGTCAACCGCACAGGAAGTTGACAATTCCGGATTTATTGTTCAACGTTCTGCAGACGGTAAAAATTGGACAGACTTACGATTTGTACCTGCTGCCAAGAATACTTCTATCCAAAAAACATACAGTTTCCTTGACGGAAATCCGGCTAACGGGCTAAATCTTTATCGCCTCAAGCAATTAGATGTAAATGGTAATTTCAAATTTAGTGAGATCAGGATACTTAATTACCTGAACAATGCTGGAATTACTGTTTATCCCACACCCGCCTCAAGTGAAATTTTTGTAGACATCGGCAAAAGAGCTTTACTCAATACCAGAATGAAACTCTTTGATGTACAGGGGAAAGAAATCGAACGAATTATGCTGACGCAACTACAACAGCGCATCTCAATAGCAGGCTTGAAAAATGGAATTTATATTCTTCAATTTGAAGATGGTACAATATCCAGGTTTGTCAAGCAATAAAAAATTTGTTCTCATTAAAGAGCAATCTGTTGACGGTTGCTCTTTTTTTATGTACTAAGCTCGGAAAAGACACTGTTCGGTGAATTTGCAAATAGATTAGGTGTACTTTTAATTACTTCATTTTTTCTGTACTCTCCTACTCTATAGACGCCCCCATTAACCTCAAGCCACAATAAATTTCCTTTTATTTGTGCACCAAAAAAGCTGGTCTTTCTGTACGCCTAAACGGAGTTTATTATTTGAATATTTCGAACGAGAATAGGCAGCAAACGTAAAAAATTAGAAAAGGTATAATCACTTTCCGATACAAA
Source organism: Flavisolibacter sp. (assembly GCA_017745135.1). Classification (GTDB taxonomy): domain Bacteria; phylum Bacteroidota; class Bacteroidia; order Chitinophagales; family Chitinophagaceae; genus Flavisolibacter. The sequence goes on along the minus strand of JAGIAB010000113.1, from coordinate 6,538 downwards.
ACTTACTAAAAATATAATCCAGCTGATCTTCATTGGTGATCTCTCCGGTGATCTCTCCCAGATACTGAAGTGATCTTCTAATATCAAGCGCCAATAAATCTCCTGGTATACCGTTTTCCAATCCCTGCATCACGTCGCTCAATGCTTCGTTTACCTGTACAAGTGCATGATAATGCCTCGCGTTGGTTACAATGACATTTTCATTTGAAACAGTGTCCTTCAATACAAGGTCCATCATTCGCTCTTTTAGCACTTCAAGATGCAAATTATTTTTGGCGGAGATGAAAAGGACGCCATTTACTTTTGAAAATTTTTCACGCAATTCGTTTTCCTGGTCAATTTTATTTCCAACTAAGAGGCAATTAATATTTTGCTCCTTCATGTCTCCCGCAACTTCTTCCAATTCTTCAGGAGCCATTTCATTTACATCAAACAGGTACAGTACAATATCTGCCTGCTTCATTTTCTGCAGGCTTTTTTCAATACCAACACTTTCAATAACATCCTGTGAATGATTTCGTATTCCGGCTGTATCTACCAACCTGAATAAAATCCCATCGATGTTGATCACTTCTTCAATGGTATCTCTTGTGGTTCCTGGAATATCACTGACAATAGCCCTATCTTCATTCAACAAGGCGTTTAGTAAGGTTGATTTACCGGCATTGGGTTTGCCAATGATGGCTACTGTAACTCCGTTTTTAATTACATTACCCAATTTGAATGATTGCACCAGGATCCCTGTATGATGCATCGTATCTGCAACAAGATTTTTTAATTGAGAGCGGTCCGCAAACTCCACCTCCTCCTGAGAGAAGTCAAGCTCCAATTCAATCAATGCAGAAAACTTTATCAATTGCTCTCTTAGATCTTTCAGAGCTTCAGAAAATTTTCCGCGAATGTTATTAAGCGCTGTTTTATGCGATGCCGATGTATTACTGGAGATGAGATCAGCCACAGCCTCTGCCTGGCTTAAATCAAGCTTGCCATTTAAAAAAGCTCTTTGAGTAAACTCTCCAGGTTTTGCTAACCTGGCTCCGGTTTCGATACATGCATTTAACACCTGCTGATGTATATACGGAGATCCATGACAACTGATTTCCACAACATCTTCGCCCGTGTAAGATCGCGGGCCTTTGTACAAAGAAACCACAACTTCGTCGAGTATTTTATGCTCACGCATAAGATAACCCACATGTAAGGTATGTGAGGGTTGGCTTTTCAGATCCTTTGAAGGAAACAAGTTATTAATGATGTCAAATGATTTTTTCCCGCTGAGACGTATAACGCCAATAGCTCCAACTCCGGGTGGCGTGGCAAGGGCAACAATTGTATCATCCCACGATATGATGTGATTTACCATTTCTATTATTAAAAGAATTCAAAGATTGACGCTTTCACAGTCTAAAATATTATAGTCAGTGACGCAGTTTAAAACCTTCTCAACAAAAATAACTCCCTTTCCTTTCTTGATATTGTAAGTAAAATTCGCAGGCAGGAATTGCATGGAAAACCAATAAGAATATTTCAGTTCAGCAACAGGAGTGCTATTAATAAAAAAAACTCCTTCTTGAATGAAGGAGTTTTTATCTCGATTTGAAACTTCTTACTGCTCCTGTACTACAAAGGTAATTGGCTGCGTATGATAAGAACGCACTTGCTTACCGTTTTGAATACCGGGGCTCCATTTCGGTCCTTTTTTCACCACATCTACGGCTGCTTTTCCTAAACCAAATCCAGGATCGTTCAATGCCTGTACATCAGCAATGCTACCATCTCTCTCAACAAGGAACTTTACCTGAACAGTGTAGGTTCCGGGATTCATTCCGTTAGCAGCAGCATCCTCAATATAACGCTGCAGTTGCGATTGAAGGTGCCTGATCCACTGCTTCTGGTCAACCTGGGCCTCTATCTCTACCTTAGTAAAGATGTGATTTTCATCAATCTTGGGTTCTTCCACTACCTTCTTTCCTTCGTCCACCGGTGGTGGCATGGTAATACCAGGATCTTTAATACCTTCCTCGCTTTTGATATCGATCTTGGTATCTTCCAGTTTTTCAACCGGCGGAATTTCTTCCTGTTTTACCTCTTCGTCCTTTTTAATGACCGGAGGAGTAAACTTTGTCATTTCCACTTTGGGTGGTGGCGGTGCTTTTGGCGGCGGCGGCGGCGGTGGCGGTGGTTTTTCTTCCGCCTGTTGCTGCACCTGCTCCAGCACCACTTCTCTTACCTGTACCTGGTCATCGCTTTTACCACCAATCGATTTTGCAAGCAGGCTACTACCAATTGCTACAATAGCTATTGCAGTAGTAATACCCAGCGCTGCTAAAATACGCTTGTTGTATCTTTTGCGAAGCTCGTAAGCGCCGTAATCTTTGTTTCGGCCTTCAAAAACCAGGTCAAGCAGATCGGCCTGTAATATTTTATTCGCTTCCATTGTTTTTGTTTAGTAATAGTTAGATGCAATAATACTTAATTTCCATACGGCTGAATTACTGAACTCCATTACTTTGCTCAGTGGCTTTGACCAGGCTGTTTTCATCCTGTGTAATATCCACCAATGCAAAACGTTTAACCTGGTTAATGGTCATTTCGTCCAGTATGTCAACTGTATTTTTATAAGTTGCTTCCTTATTAGGTTTAATAATTACGACAAAATCCTTGTCTTTGCATGCATCTTTCCAATCCGGGTCACCTTTGTCCTGGGCATCTTTTTGCAGCTTGTCGCAGGCTGGTGAGTGATAATGCGCTGCAATCACTTCTTTCTTCTTCTTTATGATTTCGTCGCGTATTTCCTTATACGTACTGCTTTTAAAATTAGAACCATCAGACTCTAACTGACCTTCGTAGTAGTAAATACCGTTGTCTTTCCCTAACAAAATAGTTAAGGCTCCGGACTGTTTTACTTCGGTGAGGTCTTTTTGATCCTTTTCATCTTTTGGCATGAATAGCTTCATGGTAGAAGGAGTACTCATGGTTGTTGTAAAGATGAAAAACGTAATGAGCAGGAAGCCTAGATCCACCATCGGGGTCATATCTACTCTCGTGGAGAGCTTTTTTGCTTTTTTGACCCCCGGGCCTTTTTTATGGCCACTATCACCACCGGAAACATCTATATCTGCCATATCGGTTTTTTTAAATTGTTAGAAAATTATTCCTCATCGGCCTTACCTGACTCTCTTTTAGTGTACAGGTCAGTACCATAAGGAACAGTTTTAGGATCAGTGATCAGCTTGTATTTAAACTCTTCATTGGCCTTCATTGCATCAATCACGCCTTTAAAGGACGGGTATTTTGCCTTGTTGTCGCCTTTAAGCATATAAAACATTTGACGGCCCTGAAAAGCAACCTTCGCTGCTCCTATCCATGTAGTTAATTCATTGTTTGCGGAATCAACCGGAATTCCCTTCTGCTTCACAGTTTTCCTTTGGTCCTGTGGAAGATCTAAGAGGGTTTTCAGTTCGCTAAATGGTGATCCTACAGTTGAATAGTTCGTAAAACTCTGAATCTCCCTTTCTGTTAATCCAAGATTCCGATTTTTGTTTACCTCGGTGATAAGGTCTCTTTTCAATTGTTTATCAGACTCTTGCTGAGTTTTAGTATTCATTGTAAAGTAAACCTTTCCAGTAGAATCGAACTCGATCAACACTGCATCCTGCTCTTTTAATTTTTCTGAAGAAACAGATTTAGGTGTTGTTATTTCAATTGGTGCCGGCGGTTTAAACTTAGTAGCCAGCATAAAGAAAGAAAGAATAAGAAAAGCTACGTCCACAAAAGGCGTCATGTCCGTAAATGTGCTTTTCCTTGGTATTTTGACACTTGGCATGAATAAAAATTTTGTATTGAGATTCAATTGGTTTCAAAAATCCATAAACCAGATGCTTCTTATTTATATAAAGAAGCAAAAGATTGTGTTAATGTGAAACCGGATTCGTCAATACCGTATGTAATGCTGTCAATTTTTGTAGTGAAGATGTTGTACATAATCAAAGCCAAAGCGGAAGTACCGATACCAAGGGCTGTGTTATACAAGGCCTCAGAGATACCTACTGCAAGAGCCGTTGCATCACCACCACCGGATTCACCCAAAGCTGAGAACGAACGGATCATTCCCATTACCGTACCTAACAAGGCAATCAAAGTACCAACTGAGGTGATTGTAGAAAGAAACACAAGGTTCTTCTGCAACATAGGTAATTCAAGAGCCGTAGCTTCTTCCACTTCTTTTTGAATAGAGATTACTTTTTGTTCTGTATCCAGTTCTGTAACATTGATCATTTCTTTGTAGCGGCGCAGGCCTGCTTTCATCACGTTTGCTACTGAACCTCTTTGCCTGTCGCACTCCGCAAGTGCTGCGTCTACGTTACGGTTAGCCAGGTGGTATTGAACTTTACGGATGAAATCCGCAATAGAACCTTTACCCAAAGCCTTGCTGATAGTTAAAAAACGCTCAATTGAAAACGTGATCACCATCAAAAACATACCGAGTAACAAAGGCACGATGATACCACCTTCGTAAATACGGTGCCAGGCATCTTTTGGACCATGATGTGTTGGCCAAAATCCGCCTTCTGTATCTGGTTTGGCAAATCCAGCCGGATCACCCATTAAAAACCTCCAGATGCAATAACCTGCGATGATACAAATAATAGGAGCTAACCACGAAATTGCATTGCCACCTTTTTTCGGTTGAACTGATGTTGCCTTAACTGATGATGTTGTTGCACCTGCAGTCGGTCTTGTTTCTGCCATGTTTGAAATTTTTAATTGTTAATGAAAGTCCTAAGTAATTTTGGGTCACAATTCTACTGAAAAAATACATTCAATCCCTTGCAAGCCCATCATTTTTTTATTGCCGTTTAACCTTTTTTAACCCAGCAAGTTTTTAAAGTTAGTAATATCCCTTTTTACCAGGAGTTTTTATCGTTAAATGTTGATTTCTTGTCATTTATTCATACCTCAACGCATCAATTGGATTGAGCTTTCCTGCCTTCAAAGCAGGGTACAAACCAGCCAGTAAACCCACTGTTCCGCAAATTGCAATTCCATAACCGATCCATTTCCACGGAACGGTAAAACCTGCACTTAATAATACCGCCAAAAAATTTCCAAACAATAATCCCAATACAACTCCAAAGAAAGCACCTAATAAACTAATAAGGATCGCTTCCGATAAAAATTGCTGACGCACCGTTTTACTTTTTCCTCCAATAGCTTTTATCAAACCTACTTCTTTTGTTCTTTCAGTTACCGATACCAACATAATATTCATCAATCCAATTGCAGAACCTATTAATGTGATAAAACCTATAACAACAATAGCTGCGGTTAAATAACTTAGTACATTGATTGCTTTTTCTGCAACACTATCACTTCGCTCCACAACAAAATTGCTTTCTTCTGTTGTATTCAGCTTTCGGATGGCTCTAAAAACTCCCTCCGCTTCTCCCATAGCATTGGTTACCTGGTTTAGCCTATCAATTTTAACTCCTATAGTGTAGGAATTATTGCTTGAAAATTTCTCTACGCTTTTATAACCAATAACAATAAGATTATCCCTGCTAAACCCAAATGACGAACCGCGGCTCGCCAAAACACCAATCACCCTGTAAGGTACATCGTTAATTCGAACGACATGATTTACCGCCATTGAACGGTTGAGCTTAAACAATTTTGACGCGACATCGTAACCAAGTAAACAAATATTTTGGGCTGATTGTATTTCCTGCTTTGAAAAATTTCTTCCTGCCAGTAATGAAAAACCATTTAAAAAAAGATAATTTTCATCACCGCCCATCATTAAAACGTTCGGACTTGTTTTTGATGATTGATAAGAAACAATATTATTCCTGCCCGAAAAAGTGGAAAGCCCTACAGTAGCTCCGGGGAATTGATATCTTTTTACAAATAATTCCGATTCATCTTCTGTGAGCACTTTATTCAGACTTGATTGCTTTTGTTTTTTTGCACCTTTTTTTGAAAGCTCAACGTCTCCTCCGCCACCTCCAATACGAAAGTTTCTTTCTTTAAAACGAATGGTAAAACCATTAGCTCCCATGGTTGAAAAACTCTCCATCAGTTTTTCGTTCATTGCCTGGATGGCCGTAGTAAATCCAATCAAAGCTGTAATACCAATTGCAATAATTGCTACAGTAATTCCGGTGCGAAGTTTGTGGCTACGTATACTCCGATAAGCAAGCGATAAAACGTCAGAAACTTTCATTTAGAAAACCGCTACTAAATTAGTAAACCTCCGACACAATAGAAGCTGATTTTTATTAGGTCCTAAAAATAGAGCCAGTTGATGAGTAAATTGGGAAATACTCCTAGCAAAATGGTTACGGCCGCTAGCACAACCATTGTATATTTAAATGAAGAGGATAATTGAATGCCGGCGCCTCCTTTTCCTTCTTTGAAATACATGGCTTGAATCAAACGGAAATAATAATAAACACTCACTGCCGCCATTAACACAGCAAATACAGCCAGCCACATACTTCCGCCATTAATTGTTGCCCTAATGGCGGAAGTATGTGGC
>JAGIAB010000112.1 GCA_017745135.1 Flavisolibacter sp. | reverse complement strand
TCCCGATCCTACCGTAATTAAAATTGGCAATGAATATTGGGCAAGCGCAACCACTTCTAACTGGATGCCTGCTTATCCATTGTTGAAATCAAAAGATCTTGTCAACTGGAAAACGGTTTCCCATGTATTTATGAAATTGCCGGACTGGGCTGATTACTATTTCTGGGCGCCTGAGTTATCGTACGATAATGGCAAAGTGTACGTGTATTATGCTGCACATAAAAAAGGTGGCAACCTTTGTGTTGGCATAGCCAGTGCCGACAAGCCGGAAGGTCCTTACACCGATCATGGACCATTGATTTGCCAGGAAGTAGGATCGATTGATGCCTTTCCCATGCGTGATGAAAATGGAAAATTGTATTTGATATGGAAAGAAGATGCCAATAGTGTTGGCAAGCCTACGCCAAACTGGGCACAGGAATTAAATGAAGAAAGAACAAAACTCATTGGTGAGAAAAAAGAATTATTCCGTAACGATGCGACATGGGAAAAAAATTTGGTAGAAGGCATTTCAATGGTTCGCCACGGCGATTTTTTCTATGCGTTTTATGCAGCAGCAGGTTGTTGCGGACGAAGCTGTACTTATGGTATTGGTATTGCACGTTCGAAATCGTTGCTGGGTCCGTGGGAAAAAGATCCTAAAAACCCTGTTTTGGCAACCGATGATCAATGGAACTGCCCGGGACATGGCACTCCGGTTGATAAAGACGGCAAACACTATTTTATGTATCATGCTTATGATAAGAATACAAATGTTTATACAGGAAGAGAAGCCCTGCTGATCGAATATAGTTTTACTTCCGATGGATGGATTGAGTTCATAAAGAACGATGGGGCAGCCGAACCTCCAATAAAAAATGTAAAGGACAATTTCAAAGGAAGATCCTTATCAGAGCAATGGCAGTGGAGTGTATTTCAACAACCAATGAACAAAGTGAAAGGCGGAGAGCTTTATTTGAATGCAGATACCCAATCAGTCGGAAATTTTATTGCACAAAAAACGGTCACAGGAAATTATTCTGCAACTGTAAAGGTTCATGCAAAAAAATCTACCGCGGTGCCTGGCATTGCTATAATTGGTGATGAAAAGAATTTGATTGCAGCCTTGTATGAAAATAATTCCATCCGGGTAGTTCAGGAAAGAAATGGAAAAGAAACAGCGATATTTCAAAAAGATTTCAGGCCCCGGAAAAAATTTTATTTGAGGGTGAATGTATCCAATGCCAATCAAGTTTCATTTCAATACAGTGTTAATGGCCGATCGTGGCAACCTTTAAATGATACAGCAATTAATGGATCCTATTTGCCTCCATGGGATAGAGCAGTTAGAGTAGGAGTGATCTCTAAAGGTGATCCAAATTCGTTTGCTGTTTTTGATCAATTCAAGTTAAAAAATGAAAGCCGTTTAAAATAGGTTTCGATTATTTTAACGATAAGAAGGCCCGGGAAAGAAAGGTAATGATATCGCTGGCAACCATGGTTTGTTCACTCAAAGCATTAGCAGCAAAATCACCTGCAAGGCCGTGAAGATAAACTCCTAAAATAGCAGCACTCTCCGGAGAATAATTTTGCGCAACCAGTGAAGTGATGATTCCGGTTAATACATCTCCGCTGCCGCCTTTTGCCATACCTGCATTACCGGTGCTGTTAAAAAATATTTTTCCTGTTGGACTAACGATTGCAGTGCGATGCGATTTCAATACAATAATTAAACTGAATTGTTTTGATTTTTGTTTAGCTGTTTCCAGCCGTTCAAAATCATTACCATGTTCACCAAACAAACGGTCAAATTCTTTTGGATGAGGAGTCAGAACAGAATAGGGAGGAAGTTGCTGCAACAAATCTTTTTGAAGAGATAAGCAATTCAATCCATCTGCATCAATGACCAAAGGCTTTTTATACCTGCGGCAAATAAAAGAAATCAGGTTTTGGGTTTCTGCAGCCGTACCAATACCGGGACCGATTCCAATGACTGAATACTTTTCGATTTCATTCGGCAATTGAGCAACGATAGTTTCGTTCTCGTCTGTTAATACCATTGCTTCGGGCAAAGCTGTTTGCATAATTGTATAACCACATTTGGGAAGGTAACACGTAAGCAATCCAACTCCTGAATGTAAACCTGCCTTTGCTGCCAATACAGCAGCACCCATCTTTCCATAGCTTCCCGCAATCATCAACGCATGACCAAATTTCCCCTTGTGTGCAAAGACTGGGCGTGGTTTAAAGATTTGCTGAATGAAATTCGGTTCAACCAAAACCTGTTCAAAATTTTGACCTTTTAAATACTCCGGGTGCAGGCCAATATCTAACAAGTGTACTTTTCCAAAAAATAAAGCATTCTCCTGCATCAGCAATGCCAGCTTATAACATTGAAAAGTCAGTGTATGATCTGCTTCAACAACTTTATTTTCTTTTGAAGACTGATCGGAAAACATTCCGCTTGGAAGATCAATGGAAACGATTAAAGCTTTTGAATGATTCATGTGATCAGCCAGGTCGGCGGATAATCCTTCCAATGGTTTACTCAATCCTGAACCAAACAGGGCATCGATCAAAATTTCATTGGTATTGATTAAGGGAAAATGTTCTTTGGCTTGAAGAAAATGAATGTCGGTAAATAAAAATTCATGCAACCGCTGAAGATTGATTTGAAAATCTTCAGAACCCGCTTTCCCAAATTCGAGAATGTAAACTGAAACTGTGTAATCCAACTCAAACAGCAATCTTGCAATCGCCAACCCGTCACCGCCATTGTTTCCTTTTCCACAAAAAATTTTGATTGCCTTCTTTTGCCAGTTTTGCTTTTCGATCCATTCCACGCATTTCAAAGCGGCTCTTTCCATCAAATCAATAGAAGCAATGGGTTCGTTGTGAATAGTGTAAGCGTCCCATGCCCTTATTTGTTGCGCATTCAGTATGTACACAAAAATGGAATTTGAAGCAAAGTACTTAGTACTTCATCAAATTTCAATGACAAAAAAGAGAGTTATTGGATAACAGCAGAACTTAACCTTGTAACCTGAAACCTGTAACTTATAACTTGTAGCCTGCAACCTTACTTACTTCCACCTTCATCATCGTTGGAGTTGTCATTCCTTCCATCGTAAGGGCCAAACAGGTTGTACATTTTTTTGGACATAGCGTACACACCCATATTGTATTTGTTAGAAGTCATGATGATGGTTACACGTTCATCTGTCAATCGTGCAAATGCGGAAGTAAAGCCATGCCATTTGCCGTTGTGATAAACTACTTTCTTATCATTAGGCAGCATAAGTAAATGCCATCCCAATCCGTAATTTTTTACCCCGGGTTTTTCAAAACTATAAGGCTTGAAAGCAGAGTCAAGCAGATCCTGGCGAATGACCCTTCCATCGTACAGGGCCTGGTCCCATTTTAAAAGATCGCGGCAGGTAGAATAAATATTTTTATCTCCGTAAGGGCCATCCGAAAAATCAGGCATCCAGATACCTCCATTGGCTTTGTATGAATAAACCACGCTGGCAGAATCAACATGTGTTTTTACAAAGGTGTTCGTCATTCCCAATGGAGTGAAAAAATTATCTTTCATGTATTGCGGGTAAGTTACACCGCTTACTTTTTCAATAAGAGAAGCCAGCACCACATAATTGGTATTGCAATAGTGATAGTATTTTCCGGTTAGGCTGGTCAGTGGTGGACGCCACTGGTATAAAGTATTTAAAACATCCTGGTTGGTAGCCGGAACATTTCTCTTCCACTTGTTTTGTTCAAAATAATAAAGATAGTTAGGCAAACCGCTTCTATGGTTAAGCAGCATTTTTACCGTTACTCCCTGGTAGGGAAAATTTGGAAAGAATTTTTCCAATGGATCATCTAAATCCATTCTGCCTTCCTGTACCAATTTTAAAATGGCAGCGGCTGTTAAGGTTTTTCCGGTAGAAGCTACCTGCATGGGTGTTTCTGCCGTCATGGAATCTTTTGTGCGCAAATTGCTAAAGCCAGTGTAGCGTTCATAAACCGGTACCCCGTTTTTAGCCACTAAAATGCCTCCATTGAAATATCTTGGCGACAGATTTTTTTCGACGAAATCGGTAACCATGTCGTGGTAACGCTTATACTCCTCAGGACTTAAGGTAGGTTTTGGTGCAGCAGCAATAACGGTATCTTTCTGATTTTTTTCAGATTTTTTCGCAGCAGATTCACAACTCCAAAGGCCAATGGCCAGACACAGGGTGATAACGATGGTTTTCAAAGCCAATAATTTTTCTATATGAAATTGGTTATTCGGTAAAATTATTCGAAACAACCACAAAAACAAATCCAATTTCGGTGAACAAAAATTTTATGCCTGATATTTGCAGCCATGGAAGCCAAAACAAGTTATCCCAAAGAAAAGATCAGCGTATTACTACTTGAGAATATTAGTGAAATTGCTGTCAGGAATTTTCAGAGAAACGGTTACACACAGGTTCAGCGTTTATCTAAAGCCTTGCCTGAGGATGAATTAATTGATGCCATAAAGAATGTTCATATTCTTGGTATTCGTTCCAAATCCCAAATTACTCCGGCTGTTTTAGAAGCCGCATCAAGGCTGCAGGCCATTGGCTGTTTTTGTATTGGTACCAACCAGGTTGATTTACAATCAGCCACTGACCATGGTGTTTCTGTATTTAATGCACCTTACTCGAATACCCGTTCCGTTGCCGAACTGGTGATGGGTGCAGCAATAATGCTTATCAGGAGAATTCCTGATAAAAGTACTGCTGCCCATAAAGGTATCTGGATGAAAGATGCAAAAGGCAGCTATGAATTGCGTGGAAAAACCTTAGGTATCATTGGATACGGAAATATTGGTTCGCAGGTAAGTGTTTTAGCCGAGGCCTTAGGTATGAAGGTGATTTTTTATGATGTGGAAACCAAACTTCCGTTGGGGAATGCAACAGACATGAAATCCTTGAAAGATGTGCTAAGCAATTCTGATGTGGTTACACTGCATGTACCGGATACTCCACAAACCAGGAATCTTATCAATCGCAAAAACTTAAAATATTGTAAGGAAGGCGCTATCATTATAAATTATGCAAGAGGGGAAGTGATTGATCTTGATGACCTGGCTCTTGCGATAGAAACCAGGCAAATTGCCGGGGCTGCTATCGATGTGTATCCTGTTGAGCCGGAAAAAAATGGCGACATTTTTACTTCTCCCTTGCAGGGTTTGCCTAATGTGATTTTAACTCCGCATATTGGTGGTTCTACCGAGGAAGCTCAACAGAACATTGGCGAAGATGTAAGTAATAAGCTTTTAAATTACCTGGAGAAAGGGATCACTTTGGGTTCGGTAACGCTTCCCGCATTGGCGCTTCCACCTCAGGAAGGAGCCCATCGCATATTACATATTCATAAAAACATTCCGGGGGTGTTGAGCCAGATTAACACGCAGTTGTCAAAAAATAAGATCAATATCCTCGGTCAGTATCTGAAAACAAATGATAGTATTGGTTATGTGGTTGTGGATGTCGACAAAAAGATATCCAACCAGGCTGCACAACTTTTGAAAGATGTGCCCAGTACAATCAAGGTTCGATTATTGTACTAACATGAGAGAGTTTGCAGTTTTCAGTTAGCAATTGGCAGTAACTGCAAACTGAGAATTGCAAATTCTAAATGATACGATATGGCCATAAAAGTTGTAATTGTCGGGGCGGGTTTTGCAGGATTACGATTAGCAAGAAAATTGAACAACAGGCCCGGCTTCGAGATATTATTGATCGATAAATTAAACTACCACCAGTTTCAACCTTTATTTTACCAGGTAGCCACAGCGGCATTAGATGCGAGTAATATTTCTTTTCCTCTCCGGAAGGCTTTTCACAATAGCAAAAATGTAAGAATACGTCTTGAAAAAGTAAAGCAGGTCGTTTCTGAGCAGAATAAAATAATTACCGAGTCAGAAGAGATTGGCTATGATATCCTGGTTTTGGCGATGGGTGCTGATACCAATTTCTTCGGAAATCAAAACCTTGCCACCAAGGCTTTTCCAATGAAGTCTACAGTGGAAGCGCTTCAAATCCGGCATCGTCTTGTTCAAAATTTTGAGGATGCTTTGCTGGTGAAAGATCCGTTGGAATATCAAAAGCTAATGAATATTGTGATTGCCGGAGGCGGGCCAACAGGAGTAGAAGTAGCGGGAGCATTAGCTGATATGAAGCGATATGTTTTGCCAAAGGATTATCCTGAACACGATTTCAGCAAGATGAATATTTATTTGCTGGAAGGCGGGCCAAGAACACTGGGCCCCATGAGCGAAAAATCATCCGATGATTCCTGTCGTTATCTGGATAAAATGGGCGTTATCGTAATGACAAGTTCACTCGTTAAGGATTATGATGGAGAGCAGGTTGTATTGGGTGATGGAAAAACAATACCAACCAAAATGGTAATATGGGCTGCGGGTATCAAAGGAAATGTTCCGGAGGGCATTGATAAATCTTTGATTGTGCGTGGTAACCGCATTAAAGTGGACAGGTATTGCAGGGTGGAAGGAATGAATAATGTTTACGCCCTGGGTGATTTGGCGTATATGGAAACTCCAAAATACCCGAAGGGCCATCCACAAGTAGCTTCCGTAGCAATTGCGCAGGCAGATGTTTTAGCAAAGAACCTGCGATTGATGGAAAGCAAATCCAATCGCATTTACGAATTTGAATACCATGATAAAGGCTCAATGGCGACAATAGGAAGAAACCTTGCTGTGGTGGATATTCCTAAACCGAAGCTTCACGTAAATGGATTTTTTGCCTGGTTTATCTGGATGAGCCTTCACCTGTTTTTGATCCTCGGAGTGAAGAACAAACTAATGATTTTTATTAACTGGATCTACAATTACTTTACCTACGATCAAAACCTGCGATTAATCTTCAAAGAATTTTATCGTCCGAAAAAATCTGCGTCGGCACAGGCAGCGTCCTCTTCGCAGCCGGAGGTGCGCCCATCACAGGACTGGTCGCCCACAAAGCCCGTTGAACAAAAGAGAGAAGATGATGATTTAAGGCAAGCGGCAAGATTCAACAGATAGTTACATAATACTTGCTTTACGAATCGAGTCCTGCATCAATTGCTTTCGTGCATTGTTGGCCCAGTCAATAATCAGTTTTCTTTGAGCATCGCTCAATCTTGCATCTTTATGTATCCACAAATAGGAGCCGATAGGCATTTCATGTTTTTCTGTCAGTTCTGCAGTCTCTTCAAGTTTTCTCATCTTTCTTTTATAGCTTCCTTTAAATTCAGAAAAATTGAGATGATGTTTTCCTTCTTCAATGTGATTGTACAACCACCAGTTAACCGGTGTGATTCTGCTGTACCAGGGATATCTCGTGGAGTTGGAGTGGCAGTCGTAACAGGCCACTTTAAGTAAGGCCATTACAGAATCCGGTACTGGTACTGAATGTGTTATATAGTCTGCGGTGACAGGTGAATCATTGTTGGCTGGTGGCTGAATAAATTGAGCAATAATTAAAACGATCAACAGGCCTATTAAGATCTTCCTGAGCATATCCTGAATTTTAAATGAAGATATTGATAAGTTACAACCGAATCAATGCTGCTTTGCGAAATGCCAGGATTTCTTCATAGACGAAAGGGCATTGCTTGAAAATGATTTAATGTTTCATTGGAAAATGAAATCGAATCTTTCAAACGAAGTAAAAATTGATTGCCGATAATGAAGATCTTTCCAAGATATTTTAAATGGAAGCAGCAATTGAACTCCTTGAGTCTTGTCAACAGGCAATTGATGTAGTTCATACCATGTTCTGGACATATCTGAGTGCCGTTTTCCTTTTCGCCAGCTCACTCTAAAACTGTCTACAACGGCTAAAACTTTTTCTTTATTACCTCCCTGCGAGTATCTCGTTAAAAACCTAAAATAGATTCTTGCAAAAAACTTTTTTTCTTTAGGTTTGAGTTCAATTACCTCTTAACCATGAGTAGCAAAAAGACGAAATCCGATGGTGCATCCCGTGCACCTGTGTCCCCTGTAAACGCAGAAGGTCCTATTTCAACAACTTCCGTAAAAAAAACAAATGGAAAATCCAATGGATCAAAAACCTCTAACAGTGTTTCTACTGTTTATGGTCCTGCGGAAATAGATGGTTTTATCGATGGCAGGGAATTATTGAAAGTTTTGGTAGAAGTGCGGAATGGTAACTTTTCGGCACGCATGCCAAGTGATGGCATTGGCCTCTCCGGAAAAATATACGATACTATTAACGATATCATTACATTAAATGAACTGCTCGTTTCGGAATTGACCGAAGCAAGGAAGATCATCGGTAAGCAAGGTAAACTCAATCACCGCGTTGAGTTGCCACGTGTAGCAAGGGGCTCATGGGATACAGCCGTGCAATCCATCAATAGTTTGATCTCCGACCTTGTACATCCAACCATTGAAATAGCCCACGTAATTTCTTCGGTGGCTAAGGGAAATCTTTCGCAGGAGATGCCACTGCAAATTGGAGATCACATATTGCAAGGTGAGTTTGCACGCATTGCAACAGAGGTAAACGACATGGTGAAACAGTTGAACCTCTTCTCTATGGAGGTAACCCGTGTAGCAAGAGAGGTAGGCTCAGAAGGAAAACTTGGTGGCCAGGCCAAGGTTAAAGGTGTGGCAGGTGTGTGGAAGGACTTGACTGACTCGGTAAACCAGATGGCCGGTAATCTTACAGCGCAGGTACGTAA
>JAGIAB010000111.1 GCA_017745135.1 Flavisolibacter sp. | reverse complement strand
GCAGGATCGGTGATGCCGGTGCCGGAAGCTTTTACATCCAGCCTTAGGGTGCCGGTACCAGTTATACCCGAGACGGTGACCTGGTAGGTGCTGCCCGAACCGGTGGTGGAGGCGATGGAGCCTGCGGCCGATCCGGTAGCAGTGAGGGCAAAGTCGGCGTTGTCCACTCCACTGACGGCTTCGGAGAAAGAGACCTGGTAGGTGACCGAAGTGGCGGTGGTGTTTTGAGCCGTGGGGTTGAAGCGGGTGACACCGGATACCGTAGGAGCGGTGTTGTCTGGAGGCCCGCCTTGATCATTCAGCAGCACACTTACCACTTGCCGCGGCGTTGATATTTTGGTTGCGATAATTGCTACGGTAGGATTGTAGGGAAAATGGGTGCTGGAAGAAAAATTATAAAGGGGGGTTGCATCGGTTATTAGGGTTGTTGGAGAGCCAAAAGAAATATTTGAGATGCTGCTTTCCTTACAAAGGATGGATCCACCATTTGTTGCGGAAGTATATACTACTTTTACCTTGCCTGAAACTTCATTCAAAACTACTATGGCCTGTGTGCCATCTGTCTCGCTATTCGTTGTCACTGTGTACATTGGATCCCAGATGCCGGAAGGGCGACGTACAAAAAATACAAGTTCCGGCAAATTTCCTGCATCGTAACTTGTTTTAGCCGCAACATATAAGGTGCCATCGCTTGCTAAAACCAGGTTCATGTGATCGTCAGCCATTTTTGGATTTCCGGGGATGATGGATTCCGAACCTGGAGTTTCAGTTGCTGTCCATGATGCAGGATTTGCTCCATCGGTATGAGTTCTGAAACCAAACAAACCGGTGGTTTGGTTGGACCAGAAAAGACCAACTTTTCCATTCAGTTTCGTTACTGCACATATATCATCGCTTGTTGTACCGGAAGCGAGAATAATGGGATTACTCCAGGTGGTATAGGGAGCATCACTCCACCTTACTTCCATATCCGTTACAATGTCATCGGCCACCCACATTCTTCCTGTTCCGTCTACTGTAAGTGTTGCGGATTCCACGCCTGTGGGTAAAGTAAAATTTGTAGCAGTGGGTCTTTGGCTCCAAAAGTTGTAGGTACTGGTAGCGGGATTATATTGTAAGGTTACAATTGAGTTCGTTCCTGAACCTTTATACAACAGGATATGCACTAAATCTCCAACCACCCAACAATCCGGCCTGCTGCCGGAAGTGGAAAGGTTCAGCATTTGGGTCCAGGTGGTACCATCGAGACGGTAAAGCTTTGTACCACCTACTGATGGCGGTATGGCTGCCCACCATTTGCCTGCATAAAACCAGGTTTTCCCCTGGGGCTTATGCTGGGTGTCTATACTTCCAATTGAAATCGGACTTAATGTGGTAACACTAAAAGATTGCGAAAAACAAAAACGAGAGATCAAGAGGGTTACTGCGAGGAAACAGGCAATCTTTCTCATAAATGGATTTTTGAAGGTGAACAAAAGCTATTCAGTACTTTCTAACAATTAATTCTGGAGAGTGTCTTCTAATGAAAAAATTATTATAATAGTACTTGTAAATGTGCAGGAAGCATCAATTAATGAATCTTGATGCTTCCTTTTGAAACATTGGCTAATTCAAAAATTTCGTTTAGGCATAAACTTTAATTCCTAATAACAAATCTTTGCTTATACCATTCGTTTTTATTCTTTATAGCAAGCACGTAAACTCCTGCGGGAAGGAAACTGGTTTCTAATGTAGTTATGCCAGTCATCTTAATGGTGCGGATCAACTGTCCCTGATTGTTATAAATAGCACCGGTGGAGCTATTATCATTTGGAGCGTAAATGGTTAATTTCTCACCTCTTCGTAGCAGATTGGAGGCAATTAAAACATTGCCTGTGTGATTCATTGAACTAATACCGGGTTCCCTATTTGTCTTTGCAGAAGTGGTGATCGACGTATTTATTTCAAAGACGTCTTTCAAACAGTTGCGATCATCGGTAACTGTATACGTTGTGTTTGTTTGTGGTGCAACGGTGATCGTCCTGGTGGTGGCGCCGGTAGACCATTTGTAGTTGCCGATCCAGCTTGCCGTTAACTGTTGTTGCTGGCCGGCTGTACTATTGACAGTGCTTGTTTTGTTGACGTCCTTCAAAATTGTAAACTGGTCAAACACACTCCCGTTTTCATCGATCATCTTTGCATCAAGCCGGTTGTCTTCTACCTCCATATAAAACATACCTCCATCGGTCGTAGCAAAAGGAAGCGCATCATGAGGGAATGTAGTTTCCACTCCTGCGCCGCTTCTGGAAGCTGAGCCAGAAACAACATATACGGTTCCGTGGTTGACATGGCCACCGGATGTTACATAAGGACAGGAGTTGGAGGAGCCGTTGTATTTACCAGATGAGTTGCTTACTGCATCAGTACTAAGATTAAATTCAGCTTCGGTTCCATAGTAACCACGCAACAAGTAAGAGCGTTCATAAACGTGACTGTGTCCACAAAGTATCATGTCTACTCCATACCGTTCCAATATTCGTATAAAGTTCTCCCTGATATGAATTAATTCGCCTGCTGCATCCGAATTGTGAGTACCCTTTGTAAATGGCGGGTGATGCCAGAATGCAATCGTCCATTTTTTGGTATTAGCTGCCAGATCTTTTTTCACCCAGGTTACCTGGGGACCTAATGTATCATACAGCCTTGAACCGTTAACTTCCTGTCCATAGGAATCAAGGCTAAGAAAATGAATATTTCCCCAGTCGAAAGAGTAAAAAGATTTTGTTCCGGAAGCGACACCTCCACATTCCGCTGCAGTAGGAACTGTAAAGTTTTTGAAATAAGGAGCCGTGCGATCGGCCTTGGAAGTTGTATGATAATCATGATTGCCAGGCGTGGGAAACAGCACATGGTTTTTTAGTATTGTACTGCTATACCTGTCAAAGAACTCAGTCTGATATTCCGCATCTGTTCCATCATCATAAGCATTATCACCCAAAAGGAACATGAGTTCAGCCGGATTGCTGCCAACGAAGCTCCGATAAGCATTGAGCACATTAGTTTGTACAGAATTGGCCTGACCACAATCACCAAAGGCAGCGATACCTACCTTCTTTGTTGACGTTACAGGAGGGGCTGTATAAAAGAAATTATTGGCATCACCCTGCAAAATTTGGGAGGAACTTCCAAAACGATAAAAATACCTGGTATCTGAATTGAGTCCACTAATGCGGACTTCATGTTCCGTAGTAACTCCCGGATTGGTAGCGCTTAAGGGATAGGAACCATTACTGGTTCCCACTTCAATTTTCGAGTCGCTGGCAACATCGGTTCTCCAGCGTAAAGTAACGGCTGATTGACTCGCCATTTGCAAGTAGGGACCACGGGTGAGTGTTATGGTCGGGTTAGTAGTTGTTTGTTCAATTGTGTAGCTTTCTCCACTTGTAAATCCTCCGCTTAAAGCGTTACCTGCAAGATCAGTGATGCCGGTGCCGGAGGCTTTCACATCCAGCCTTAGGGTGCCGGTACCAGTGATACCGTTTACCGTAATATCATAAATTGAACCACTGCCAACCACAGTGGAGATGGTAGCCGAGACAGTATTGTCTGCAGTTATAGAAAAATCGGCTACATCTACTCCGGTCACTGCTTCGGAGAATATTGCTTCAAAAGTGACACTGCTGGCTGAGGTAGTAGTAGTAGTGGGCTGATGACGATCAACGCGGTTAACTACCGGTGGAGTATTATCTCCTGGACCCTCAGCACCTATCAGCTCAAAGTCGAAAGAAATATCCGAACTATTTTGGCTGCTTTGATGGACCTCTACTGCAATTACATTTTTACCCGTTTTAAAAACAGATGTATCAATTGTAAATGTATGTGGCTTATCGCCATCATCATGATGGGCACTAAAGGCTTTGGTGCTATAGGTTATAATGCCATCCGGCATATTAGTGCGATAGACCTTCTTTCCATTTACATAAACCACGGCGCCATCATCTCTAAAAATAGTTGCCGTAAAATTGGTAAACTGAGACCTATTGGGTAGGTCAATTGTTTTTCGGAAATAAGTGGTAATGTATTTATGATGCGGATCACTACCATAGCTTACTGTAGTTACAGCATTACCTTCGCCATACCCAAGTTCTGCCAAACCGGATTTCCAATCATCATCAGAAAAAGAAAGAGCACTCCAGGCTGTACCCTGGTTGGAACCGTCATCAAGGTATTTCCATTTAGAACCAAGGGGTATTAAAGTTGTGTGCGTGGTTTGTGCCCACAAAAGAAGGGGAAAGGTTAGCACAGCTAACGAAGTAAAGATGCTTTTCATACAAGTGTTTTTTATAGGTTAAAAAAACAGGATCTTACCTGTCCTGGATCTTAGCATCTTCTATTGTTCCTTAAAACCATAGCTGTCAGAAAACTCCAGTATGAGTTTTTCGGCTAAAAACTGTTAGAAAAATTATTTTTATATCAAGCCAAAAAGACCAGTTTTTGACATACCATAAATCGTGAAGGGTACGCTGTTCTTTCTGTTCTTTCGTATCAGTTGGACCCCGCCAGCCATTCACCTGAGCCCATCCTGTAATGCCCGGCTTTGCATAATGTCTAATCATGTACCTGTACACACTTCCCTGGAATTCCTTATTTAAATATCTCCTGTGTGGCCGCGGGCCAACAATGCTCATATTACCTATAAACACATTGAAAAGCTGTGGCAGTTCATCCAAACTATATTTACGCATAACCTTTCCTATCCTGGTTATTCTTGGATCATCTTTTATTGTGGACAAAGTGCCATCCGCAGCCGCATCATTTTCTTTCATCGTTCTGAACTTGTATACTTTGAAAGCCTTTCCTCCTTTCCCGATGCGAATAGGACAATAAAATACGGGTCCGGGTGAACTCAATTTTATCAGAACGGCAAGAAGCAAAAACAAAGGCAATAGTAAAATCAATGTGAAAACAGCAAATACCTTATCAAAACTGTTCTTAACTAATGAAGCAGATTTTCTGTCAATGGACAATTTGTGAATGTTTAAAGCATCAAACTGCCCGAGCCGTGTTAACATATAATCCGTACCGAAAATGTCGTGATAGTCCGGGATATATTTTACCCTTATGCCGTGGTAGTCGGCAGTTGATAAAATATGCATTATTTTATGAACAGGCTTGCCTGGTAAAGCAATAACAATTTCATCCACCGAGTTCTCATTTAAGTAACGATGGATCTCATTCAGGTTTCCAATTACTTTATCCCGTTCAACAAAGCACTCTTCATTTTTTATACAATTAATGAAGCCGGCAATCTTATATTTATCAGGTTCCTGTGACATAAGCTCCAGTTCAACTTTTTTAGCCATTTTACCTGTGCCGGCAATCAATGCGTATTTAATGTTCTTCAAAGTTTTTATGTATTGCACAAAACTTTCCGACAATAATATCAACGCAATATCCAGCAGGGAAAAACCAAATACTAAAGCAATGAAATGCCTTTCGTTTAGTTTGGGAACGGAAAAAAAAGCACGAAACAAAAGCAGAAGCAGGATCAAACCACAAAATGCTTTTAAATGAGTTGCAATTACCTGGGTAATTTCTTTGTTCTTATTCGATGAATAAAAGCGTCGCCTATAATCAATCAGGAGGCAAAAAAGCATAAAGCAAGGCACTATCAGCCATTCAAAATTGGAAATGTAAAAAGCGTTAATGGCATAAAACGATAAAAAAAGTCCGAGAAAGAGAATTAATGCGCTTCCACCTAAATAAAAAATAGGTTGTTTGAGTTTTGCAGTTCTCATAAAACTTAATTTATGATTTCAAAAAAAGAAGAGAAAGTTCCTTCTACACGTTACGGTTTGTTTGCCTTAAGTGCATTCTTATAGAGCAAGAGGTATGCGGCGGGAGGTGGAGTTCATGAACAGGTGTGCTTAAATAAAGAGCAAACTATTTAAAGAAGCAAAACAAAAAACCATTTATTGAGGTTGATTTTTTCGACGAGCATTTATTTAATATTGATAACCTAAAGAGTTTTTATTGCTGCCGCCGCGATTGCATTCACTCAATAAAAATTCTTTAGTAAGATTTCAATGCATTATCAATCGTGATTGAAACGATGAATCGATGCAGGATCATGCTTCAATACCTCACTGAACATAAATTGTGTGGTGTCGATACACTCGTTCAGGAGCTTTGCCCGCCTGGTTCGATATTTTTCTTTGCTGCCCGGATCCTGTAAAATTTTAATTGCTTTTGAGATGGCCATCTCCTGTTCTTTTTCCGTGTCGTTAAAATTATATACAAGCCCATACTGGTTTTCCTGCTGCTCTAAATAGCCTAATTGAATACTATTTATAAATATGGCCGGAGTGCCCAGCACGGCCGCCTCAGAAGCCATTGTTGCACTTTCACCAAGTAAAAGCGAACTATAGTATAAGGCGTCGTGAATTTTATCAAAGGGAATTTTGATTCTGAATATCTCCAGGTCAGCAGGCAGTGTTGCTTCGGAGGAGATGTATACTCTTGCGAGTTTGGATAATGCCTGCACAGCTTTTCGTTTGTTTTCCATCGTCATGCCTGAATGCCCGTGATCGTGAACGGCTGTCCATGAAACAAACCGGATAATGACAAATTTCTCTCCTTCACTCAGACCTAACCAATTTAAAACAGAAGCATCGGGTTTAAAACGGCATGGATGCAAATAAGCCAATTCCATAAATCCTTTAAACCGGATATGCTTTTCTCCCAAATCAATTTTATAACAAGCAGGCGTAAATATTTTGGTTGCGAAGGGCATGGTTAGTTTGTGGTGCAGTTTTGCATGTTCCGAATCGCTAAAGACCAATGAGGTTTTTCGTAAAAATTTTGCAACCTGGGATGGGTAAGGATGAAGAAAATTTAAGAAAAGATCGATCTTATGTTTCCTGGCAATGTAATAGAGCTTGAAGTCGGCATACAGCAGGTATAAAAATTTACCGATCTTTCCATTGCTTCCTTTTCCACGATTGAAAAACGGAATGTGATACGAAGTCAAAAGTTTATGTTCAATTTCCTTGTTACGGGAAACGAAATAAACTTTATGGCCCCGGTCCGTTAATAGTTTGTAGACGTTTCGAAAATAGTGGACGTGGGCCGGATGATTAATGTCAATCAGTATTTTCATAAACCAGCAATTAGCTTTCAACAAAAGATGATACTTAATCACTCGATGTTATAATCAAAAAATTGAAACAGATTTATTCGATTGAGTAGATGATGCTATGTTTTTCCTGCTTCTGGTTCGATCAAACACCAGGATATTTTTTCGCTTTTTTCTGTAAGACCTTCTTGTAAACTTCCAGCACTTTTTCTGCCACCGATCTGTCATCAAGCCCCAGTTGTTTGATTCTCATATAACCGTTTGTTCTTCCTTTTGTTTCAGAAAACCGGATGGCCAACCTGAGTTTTTCAGTGAACTCCTGCTTATTGAAAGAAGAAATATAACAGCCTTCTGTTTCACCAAATACCCATCGCACATCGCCGGTGTCTGTTGCCACAATAGGACAGTTACACGCCATTGCTTCCTTAATCACGTTAGGAGAACCTTCCATTAAAGAAGGTACTACCAGCACATCTGCCTTGTTTAACAAAATAGGTATTTCATGATGTGCTGTGGGATAGGGATTCATCAACTCTACATCAGGTAGTTTCAACGCCGTCACTGCCCTATAAGCGAGTGGATAATTTTTTCGGACCTCCGCTTTATTTCCAAGGAACAAGACTTTTTTTTTGTTGTCTGAACCATTACTCTTCGTATTATTCACAGGTAACGGTTTGAACTTGCCAATATCGACACCATTTGGAATGATATAGGACTTATGCTTCAGGTACACATATTTTTCGATGTTTTTTGACTTGGAAATTATGGCATCAACAAATGGCTGGATCATCCATGTTGAAAGCGTCAAAAATCTGCTAAGCAGTCGAACTTTGTTTACTCCAACATATCTTCCGTATGCATCTGTGCCCATTAAGGACAGAACAACCGGTGTTTTTCGTGATGCGATTAATGCCGTCCAGCCAGATAATGTGAAATGAGCATGAATCAAACCGTAATGATTCTTCTTTAAATGTTTTCGCAAATGAAAACCTGCTTTCAGATATCCTTTTAAACCTTTGCCTTTTATTGGAAAAAAATCAATTTGCAAACCCAGCTTCGACAATGCGTCTGCCTGCTCTTTTATAAAAGGCACTACCTCAAATCGACTGTTACCGCTACAAATAAAAAGCAGTTTCATAAAAACGATTTGTGTTTGCTAATTTCCATTGATACCACACTAATTTATTTTTGCTCCTGAAGCCTCTTCTAAAAAGTGCTGAACCCGGTTGTCAATGTTCAATAAAGCCTTTTTATATTCTTCTTTGGCGAAACGGATGATATCGCTATAGGCAACAATATTTTTAGCTACGCAGTTGATGGTCTCAATCAAGTTTTCTCCATCCCAATCAACAGGCACATAGGTTTTGCCGGAGATAAATAAATCAGGCCAGGTTTCAATATGGTCCATCGAGGGTTTAATTAACAAACATCCATTGGTAACCGCTTCAAAGTCTCTGAAGCAAATCTCACCCCACCCAAACGGGCTTAAAACACTCGCCACTGATTTCACTTCCCGGTTGTAAGCTTTTGCATCAATACTCCCGGTTAAAACGAATTGACTGGATGCACATTTTTGTATGAATACTTTTCTTTGATAGCCAATGGAGTTTGGCAAG
>JAGIAB010000110.1 GCA_017745135.1 Flavisolibacter sp. | reverse complement strand
ATGGGAGGCGGTGTTGGTATTGGGGATTTTAATAATGATGGATTAAAGGACATAGTTTTTACTGCCAACCAGGTAAGTAGCAAAATCTACATTAATAAAGGCAATAACAAATTTGAAGACATTACTGAAAAAGCAGGGCTTACAACAAATGTATGGGCAACAGGTGTAAGCATTGTTGACATCAACAATGATGGCTATGATGATATCTACATATGTACCTATGGTAAGGATCTTCTTCATCGGTCAAAAAATCTTTTATACATTAATCAAGGCAACCTAACGTTTACAGAGGAAGCAGACGCATACGGTCTTGCTGATACAAGTTATTCTTCACAAGCCATTTTTTTTGATTATGACAGAGATGGAGACCTTGACATGTATCTGGCCAACTATACCTTTAATAACAGTAACGTCAGTGCTAATTATATCGTTTCCCGCGATAAAAGTGGAAAGTCGCCTGCAAATGATAAGTTATACAGAAATGATGGGGATTCCTTACACTTAGGCCATCCTGTTTTTACTGATGTTACTTTACAGGCAGGTATCAAGGATGATGGTTATGGGCTGGGGGTAACCGTTAGCGATTTTAATAATGATGGCTGGCCCGATGTGTATGTTGCCAACGATTTTGTTTCAAACGATGTTCTATGGTTGAATAATAAGAACGGGACCTTCACCAATTGCATTGATAAAGCAATGCGCCATCAAAGTTATTCCAGCATGGGGGTTGATGCTGCCGATTTGAATAATGACGGGTTAAGCGATGTTGTTACCCTTGATATGCTGCCTGAATACAATGAAAGAAAAAAAATTACTTATTCTTCCATGAATTATGAACGCTATCAGGCAGAACGGTTCAGAGGATATGAGCCGGAATTTATGAGGAACATGCTGCAGTTGAATAATGGAAACAGGTATCAGGGAGATATAGAGCTTCCGTTCTTTAGCGAAATAGGACAGTTAGCAGGCATTTCTGCAACTGATTGGAGTTGGAGTGTGTTGCTTGCCGATTTTAATAACGATGGCTGGAAGGATGTACACATTACGAATGGGATAGGAAGAGATTTTATTAATGCTGATTTTTTAGAGTTCAGCAATGAAACATTTAATACTGTTGCTGATAGAAAGGAGCAACAAAAAGCACTTAAGAAAAAATTAGAAAGTCTTAATCATGTGAACCTTGGTAATTATTTATACATCAACAATCATGATCTATTCTTCAGGGACAGCTCTGAGAGTGCAGGGATCAATGAGCCTTCCATGTCTAACGGAGCGGCATACGTTGACCTTGATAATGATGGTGATTTAGATCTCGTTGTGAATAACATTGACAACGAAGCTTTTGTTTTTATAAACAATACTGTTCAAAAAAATAAACCAGTGCAGTCCCATTTTTTAAAACTGGTTTTTAAAGGAAATGAAAATAACAAACATGGTTTTGGTGCAAAAGTTTGTGTGTACAGCAATGGGAGAATGCAAATGCAAGAACAAAATCCTGCCCGAGGATACTATTCCTCCGTTGACCAGGATCTGATTTTTGGTCTTGGTGCGAATTCAAAAATTGATTCCGTAGTAATTGTATGGCCCGATGGGGCAAAAGAAGTAAAAACCGGTGTTCCGATAGATCAATCACTTATTCTTTCTCAGAAGGATGCAATTAAAGTCGGCGAGGAACCTCATGCAACTCCTTCTTTTCTTTTTACTACAGTAACAGGAGCTTCATTAGGAATTGTATATCGTCATATTGATTATGAATTCAATGATTTTGCAGTACAGCGATTACTTCCCCAAAAGTTTTCACAATTGGGACCATTTTTAGCTACAGGCGATATTGATAATGATGGCAAGGTCGATTTTTATGTAGGTGGTGCTACAATGTTTTCGGGAGAATTTTTCTCTCAAAACACCAATCATTCTTTCAGTTCAAGAAAGATTACCGACAATTCAAAATTAGAAGAGGATTCGGATTGCTTTTTATTTGATGCTGATAATGATGGTGATCTTGATCTTATTGTTACGTATGGTGACATACAACAGCCGGATACCTCAATGTTTTACCGGCCTAAATTATATATCAATGATGGTAAGGGAAAGTTTAGCCTAAAGAATAACGCCATACCTGTTAACGTTCGAACCATTGCAGGAACGGTAAGTGCAGGGGACTATGATGGTGATGGAGACCTGGATCTTTTTATAGGAGGAAGGGTGGCTAGTCAATATCCGCTTCCTGCAAGAAGTTTCATCCTTCAAAACGATCATGGTGTTTTTTCAGATGTAACTGAAAAAGTTTGTCCTGTGCTCAAACAATCAGGAATGATCACGTCTTCTGTGTGGACAGATTTTGATAACGATAAGCAATTAGATCTGGTCGTTGCAGGTGAATGGATGCCTGTTCGCTTTTTTAAAAACAATCATGGTAAGTTACAGGAAGTGACCTCAAATACAGGATTGACCCAAATGAATGGAATGTGGCGCAGCCTTGCTGTAGCTGATATTGATAATGATGGAGATGAAGATATTATTGCAGGAAATCTTGGTTTGAATTGCATTTATGAAGTCACAAAAGATCAACCCATGCAATTGTTTGCAAAAGACCTGGATGGTAACGGAAGTATTGATCCCATATTTTTCTATTACATAAAAGATGAAACTGGCAAAAAACATTTATACCCCGCGATCAGTCGTGCACAATTCGCCGACCAGGTTCCTGCTATTAAAAAACAATTTCTCTATGCAAAGGACTATGCAAAAGCTTCCTTTGACAACATTTTTCCGGGAAATAAAAAAGAAGGCCTGATGCATTTAAGCTGTGATGAAACACGCAGTTGTTATTTTGAGAACCTGGGAGGAGGAAAATTTAAGAAGCATATACTACCTGTACAAGTTCAATTCGCCCCCGTTAATTCTATTATTTGTGATGATGTAGATGGCGACGGCTTTGTAGACCTGATCATGGCAGGAAACGAATACCAGGCAGATGTGATGACGGGAAGATATGATGCATCGTATGGTTGTTTTTTGAAAGGGAATAAAAATAAAAGTTTTCAATTTGTTCCTTCAACCACCAGTGGCTTTATTGTTGACGGAGACGTGAAGGATATGGCACTGATTCCTTTATCAAATAAGGAAAAGATTCTGGTAGTAGCAGCAAATAATGATTCGCTCAGAGTATTTAAGATTCGTCATTGACTTGAAGTCTTTAGCTTGATTTCTTCCTGTTTCTTTTTTTCTTTTGCTTTCTTTTTAAAAAAACCTCTCAATAAAAAACTATGTTGCAACGCTTCTAAATTTTCATCCAGTTTTTTGGAGCCGCTTTGTAAATTCTCCAAAGTGATTTTCAAATTTCCCCCTGCTTCCTCATCATTCAGCAACACACCAACTGGTGAACCGGTGCTATCTAAGCGCCGGCTTACGTTTTCAATATTGCCGGTAATGCGTTTAATATTATCGCTGGATTCCTTTATAGTCATTGATGCTTGCTGAATTTGCGATGCAGTAGATTTTAACCGGCTGTAAAGAACGGTGTCGTGTATCAGATTGTTGGTAAGAGAACCCTCCAATTGCAGTTGGGAAGTGTATGATGCTATATCTGATGTAATTCTTTGCACCTGTGCAGAGGCGATCTTAAAACCCGTGATGGCTGACTGAAGATCATTCGCAAGCTTATCCTCAGAAAGAATCTTCCCTGCCGAACCTTCTCCATTCATCAAACGCTCTGTTATGGTTTTAATGTTGCCGGTAATGTCCAGCAGGTTCTTATTATTCTGCTGCAGGGTAGCAATCATTTCGTCGGTACTCAGGCCGCTATCCACGGCCAGTATATCCTCATCAGATACAGCAGGTGAATGTGCGCCTCCTCCAAAAATTACAACGATCTTATTGCCGATAAAACCTTCCGAACTGATCTTGGCCCTTGCATCTTTTTTAATGTACTGCATGGCCTTTGTTTCAATACTCATAATCACTTCCACCATGGCATCAGGACTAAAAGCTATTTTTTTTACGGTACCAACTTTAACTCCGGAAAACCAAACATTATTTCCTTCGTGCAAGCCATTGATATCATTAAAAATTGCTTTGAGTGTGGACTTTTTTTCAAATGTTTTTTTCTGTCCACCGAGCGTTAGTACTGCAATGATAAAAATAATGATGCCTAATAAAACAAATACGCCAACCGTTACCATTCTTTTGTTATTATCCATTTTCATTATTGCTCTATAAAATTGTAATCGTAAAAACCTTTTATTCTTTCATCGTCGGATGCAAATACTTCCTCAAAACTTCCCTGTCTTAAAAATTTTCCATCAAGCAGCATGGCAACCCTGTCGCCGGTTGTTTTTGCACAGGTCAAATCATGTGTAATGATGATGGAAGTAGTATGATAGCGTTGCTGAACTTCATTGATCAGATTATTAATATCAATTGAAGTTATAGGGTCAAGACCGGCTGTTGGTTCATCATACAGCATGATCTCCGGTTTAAGGATCAATGTTCTTGCAATACCAATTCGCTTTCGTTGTCCGCCGGAAAGTTCAGCAGGCATTTGGTTAATGGTTTGCGACAGACCTACGCCTTCGAGTACTTGTTCCACGGCCTCATTAATTTGCGATCGCTTAAGATGCCTGTAATTTTGAACTAACGGAAATTCCAGGTTCTCCCTTACCGTCATGCTATCATACAAAGCACTGCTTTGAAAAGAGAAACCAAGTTTCAACCTGAGCTCTCTTAATTCTTTAGCGTTGAGATGTTGAACATCGTTCCCCAGAACAAAGACCTCACCTGCATCCGGTTTCAATAATCCTGCAATGATCTTTATAAGAACAGATTTGCCTGTTCCCGATCTTCCAAGCACCACGACGTTTTCTCTCCGGTACACTTCCAGATCCACTCCACGCAATACATGGTTCGTCCCAAAAGATTTATATAAACCTTTTATCGAGATCAGTTTTTCTTCTTTTGATATGTTATTGGGTACATGCATCAGGGCATTCTTATAAAATTTGAAATCTGTACAATTATGATCTCTTCAATAAAAATCAGGAACATGGAAGTAACTACGGCAGAATTTGCGGCATGGCCAACACCAGTGGTGCCATTACTTGCATTAAAACCTTTGTAGGAACCTACAATACCAATTGTAAATCCATAGATCAATGCTTTTACAATAGAAGTCCAGTAATCCAGGAAATTGATACTGGAAAGTGCATTTTCAAAAAAACTGGTGAAGCTGGTTTGTTCATTGGCATGGACATCCAGGAAAGAACCCATCATGCCAACAAAGCCCGTGTAGAACATTAGTAAGGGCAGCATAAAAGTGGTGGCCATTACCCGGGTTACCACCAGGTATCGATACGGATCAATGGCCGATACTTCCATAGCATCAATTTGTTCCGTTACTTTCATGGAGCCCAGTTCTGCACCGATACTTGAGCCTACTTTCCCCGCACAAATAAGTGCCGTTACCAGGGGCGCAAGGGCTCTGATGATTGCAATTGAAACCAGGGAGGGCAGCCATGAGGTAGCTCCAAAATCTGAAAGAGACGGACGGGATTGCTTGGTAAACACCAGCCCGGTTATAAACCCTGTTATAGAAATCAGCGCCAGAGATTTATAGCCAACATTATAACACTGTCGAATAAATTCCCTAAAATGAAAAGGTGGACGGAAGACTTCTTTAAAGAAGCGCATAACAAAGGCAAAGGCCTCGTAAATCGAGATAAAGAATGCAGCAAGTTTTCCCGGCTTGTATTCTAAATTTTCCTTTCCATTCATCTCAGATGCAAAGTTTGGTTCTACTTCTTACAACTTTTGCACCACGAATGTATACACTTCATTTCTTGATTAGTTCGCTTGTTCATAATAATTGTTGCATAAATCAATTAAGTGCGTTCCAACCTTTGAAGAGTTTTCTGAACAATTGATACCGTTTTGTACGTGCCTGCAATAAATAATATTAGCGGCTACATACAAAACAAAGGGTTTGTCTTACCTGAGTATTGATTTTTTTGCTTTGAAGCTGGCTCTCTGTTAAACGGAGGCTACCTGATTCAAGAGGCTCACACACCGCTTTGCATAATTGTTGTATGCAAAGGCCATGGACATTTGATAATTTTATGTTCATACACCTGAATTATGGAATATGTTGATTACTATAAAATATTAGGACTGGATAAAAACGCTTCAACAGAAGATGTTAAGAAAGCGTATCGCAAGCTGGCAAGAAAATACCATCCTGATGTAAATCCTAACAATAAAGAAGCGCATAAAAAATTCCAGGAGATCAATGAAGCCAATGAAGTCCTAAGTGATCCTGAAAAAAGAAAAAAATATGATCAATACGGAAAGGACTGGAAGCATGCAGAGGAATTTGAAAAGGCAAAACATCAGCAAAGGCAAAGGCAATACAGTGGTGAAGGGGCAGAATTTTTTGAAGGGGATGAAGGTGATTTTTCTGATTTCTTCGAATCGCTTTTTGGAGGAATGGGCGCCAGAAGCGGCAGAAGCAAAACAAAATTTAAAGGCCATGATTATGAAGCGGAATTACATCTTAGTTTGAGAGAGGCGTATAACACACACCAGCGAACGCTTACGCTGAATGAAAAAAACATTCGCATCACCATTCCTGCCGGTGTGGAAAACGGCCAGAGGATACGATTGAAGGGATATGGAGCTCCGGGTGCCAATGGTGGCCCCAATGGCGATTTATACATCACGTTTGTTATTGAAGATGATCCGCAATTCAAACGGCTTGACAACGATCTGTACACAAATGCTGAAATTGACTTGTACACAGCAGTACTGGGCGGAGAAGCCACTATTGAAACCCTTTCAGGAAAAATAAAATTGAAAGTGCCTGCTGGTACGCAGAATGATGCCAAAGCAAGAATAAAAGGTAAGGGCTTCCCGGTTTATAAAAAGGATGGAGAGTTTGGGGATCTTTATATCACCTACAAAGTGAAAATTCCCACCAATCTTTCTGAGAAAGAAAAAGAATTGTTTGCCGAACTTTCAAAACTGAAATGATATGGAGGAAAAGAAATTGATACCGGCGAGTGAACTTTGTCTTCATCATAAAGTAGAGATCAGTTTTATTCATTCTTTGCAGGAATATGGGTTGATAGAAATTATTTCTGAAAAAGGAAATGAATATCTCGAAGAGGAAAAGCTAACTGAACTTGAAAAAATTATCAATCTTCACAATGAACTTCATGTAAATATAGAAGGTATTGATGTGGTGCTTCATTTATTGGAACAACTGGAAGCAACACAGGGAGAACTAAACAGGCTGCGCAATCAATTGAAGTTTTATACCTGATACTATACCGGATTAAAATTCAGGATTGAGTCGTATGCAAAAGAGCCGATGAAGTTGTTGAAGATAATTCAGATTGCGATTCGGATTTAAGCGTTTCATCCAACTCTACGTCTACTCGTAATGCTTTTAATCCCATTACACCTTGTAGTTCTTCCAACTCCAGGTTTTCCACTCCGGCTTTTAGTAGTTGATGCCCCTGCAGAAATTCAATATACTCCAGGTATTCAGCAGCTTCTTTCATTTGTGTGTACACAATGGCGATTTTCCCCGGCTGTGTTAAGCGTTCATTCGTGTCTTTTACACGTACCTTATCAATTCTTTTTTTGATGATTTCGTAACGAATATTGTAAGCGCCATCCACATCAAACTTTCTTTCTGCCGTACGGAAAGTTATAGAGATGGGAATACTGTGAGCAAGTATTAATTGAGTTGTACTTAACAGAGTTGGTAATTTGCTTTCGAGACCAGCTGTAAGTCTTGCAACTTTTGCAAGCGTAGTCAGTTGCCACATCTTTAAATTGCTCAGGTAAATTTCGCTGAACTTTCGCCGCGGCTCAATTGACTGGCCTATGTACATGTTGAATTCAACACCATCCGTTACATAGCGTTCAAAATAATGCGGGTAAACCTTTTGGACTGCCTGCTGCTCTTTATCAATAAATTTTGAAACCGCGTCATTGATCTTTGTGATGCTTTCTTCATATTTCTTTCGGTGATGATAAATAACTCCGGTATGAGGATCGAGCAGCGAAAAATAATCGTTGATATCATTCTTCACTGAAGGCAATGTTTCTAACAAGTGATTAAAAACAGAAACAACCTGTCCGTGTAAAAAATCGTGAATCGCAATTTCCTCATCTGACAGTAATACATCCGAGATGGCCTGAATGTATTTGCGGATCTTAAACTCAATTTCTTCCAGCAGCGGAAACTGAATGTTTTTTCTTGCTCTTGAAATGATAGTGCCTGCTACGTTTAGTTGCTCAATCAGGTCCAATTGAACAGCATCTGAACGTTCTGCCGAAGAATTGCGAATGTCAACTGCAGCATACAAAGGATAAACGTTTTCAAACCTGATCTTCTCGATTTTTACATCTTCTGTCATCCTGCTTTTCTGAATATAATTCCAGGCAACTTCCGTGAACTTCCATTCTACTGCCGGTTGCACGGCTGTAAATTTTTGTTTGACCACTTTGTCAATTTGTGTTTCCAGGTTTTCTGCTGTTTTTTCCAGAGCCAGCGTAAACAAGGGAAGCGCATTTTCTATTTTGGCAATATAATGGTGATTTAATGTTCCTGATGTTTCGCAAATAATTTCCAGTACACCAATCAATTCGCCATTGTTTTTTAGCGGACATAGAATCAGACTCCTTGCCCCGGCTTCATAATACAGATGCACGTAGTCGAATTCATTTCGTATTTCTTCATCCAGGGTTTCAAAAACAATGGGAGTATCTGCTTTATAAAAAAGT
>JAGIAB010000010.1:11299-24677 GCA_017745135.1 Flavisolibacter sp. | reverse complement strand
TATTATTAGCGGTGCAGGCTACAGGTATCAGATTCTTAAGTGGCTTTACCTGCAAGGGCGTGCCAATATGGATTTTAATAATGGTTTTACCGAATTTAATAACCCAACTGGAGGTTTAGGTGCCGGTGGTTTTGGCTTGATTTATTATGACAATACTAAAAAGAAATACAACGGGAACTATAACGTAAGCGAAGGTGTTGGAAGACAAATGAACTATGACTTTTTATTGGGTGGTAATCATAGGTTTGGCGATTTCTCTATTGATGCAAGTTTTGGTGGAAATTTGTACAATGTTTACAATCGTAATTTCAATATCACTTCTACAGCGTTTACTGAAAGAGATGTCTATTCGATAGGTAACGGTTCTGTGTTTACCCAGAACTATAACTTTTCCAGAAGAAGGGTTAATTCCTTATATGGATTGGCAGAGCTTGGGTATAAAAATCTTTTGTATATCAACGTAACTGGCCGTGAAGACTGGTTTTCAGTATTGAATCTAGCCAACAATCATTATTTCTATCCTTCTGTAAGTGGTAGCTTTATTTTTTCTGAATTAATAAAAGATAATCTTACATGGTTAGATTATGGAAAAATCAGAGGAGGATGGGCTGATGTTGGAAGTGCCAATGGTATTGGTGCTTATTATGGTACCTTGAATTACAATTTCAATACAAATCTATACTCAGTTCCAGGAATTGATTTTACTATTGGAAGTATTAGTGGTAACGATTCACCAAATCCTTTTGTGAAACCATTTAGTGTGTCGGAAAAAAATATTGGCCTTGAATTAAAAATGTTTAGAAGTAGGGTCAATGTAGATATAGAAGTATATGATAAAAAAACAGATAAACAAATTATTCCTGCTCAAATATCTGCAGCCTCGGGCTATAATACTACCGTAATTAATTATGGTTCGTTACAAAACAGGGGTATTGAATTCATGTTAGATGTGACTCCAGTAAGAACACGCAACTTTACATGGAATAGCTCATTTAACAACGCTTACAATACAACTAAAGTATTGTCGCTCTCTCCGGGAACTACCAGATTCACTGTACAGGACTGGTATAACGGTGGTGCCAGCAATGAGTTTATGGGTAAACTTGTGTATGAAGTTGGAAAACCTCTTAACCAAATAGCAGCCAAGACTTACCAAAGAGACAACAAGGGGCAGATCCTTTTAACATCAGGAGGTCGCCTCATTGCTACTCCTAATGATACGCTCTTTGGAAGTGCTGATCCTAAATTTGTAGGTGGGTGGAACAATAACTTCCGCTTTAAAAAGCTAACACTTTTGGTTCATATGGACTATAAGTTTGGTGGAAAAGTTCTTTCTGGTAGTGCCTTGAATAATTTAAGACAAGGACACTCTAAAGCTTCATTAGTAGGTCGTCGTCCAGGTGAAAATGGAGTTGTTTTTGACGGTGTTTACCAAGCCGGTTCCGGCCCAAATGCAGGACAAAAAAATACCACTGCAGTTTTCGGTCAAGCTTTTTATGCTGATTATCGTTCACTGCAAATTGCAGATCCATTTATTTTCAAATCTGATTTTATCAAGCTTAGAAATATCACACTTTCCTATGACTTCTCAAGTTTGGTTAGTACTAACGTGAAATTTATTAAGGGGCTCGTATTATCGGCGTCATGCCGCAACGTTGCGATCCTTAAGAAATATACACCGGATATCGATCCCGAATCGTTTGCATCCAGCGGTGACCTGAGATTAGGGTATGAGGCAGTTTCTTTACCTACTACGCGTATGTGGGGTGCTAACTTAAATGTGAAATTCTAAAAAATTGACTGTATGAAAAAAATGAATAAATTAATGCTATTCTCCCTTGCCACCCTACTTCTGGCGAGTTGCGATAAAAATTTTAAAGAAATTAATACCAATCCCCAACAAATAAAAAATACGGATGCCGGTTATCTGTTTTCAAATGCATTGTTATCTACCCCTACATGGAACTGGCAAGGGGAATCAACAATAGTCCAGCAGTTTGTTCTTCCTTACAATCAGGGCGTAACTCTCGGGTATCAATTTAATGAGAGTGTTGATGGTATCAACAATGGTCCGTTTGGAGTGTACACCGGATCTCTCAAACATTTAGAACATATCCTTGTACAGTTAAAAAGTGATACGGCTCGTACCAATCTTTTTAATATGGCAAGAATATGGAGAGCTTACTGTTATATGTATTTGGTCGACCATTATGGAGATGTTCCATATACTGAATCAGGAAAAGCAGCTTTGGAAGGTGTTTTTTATCCAAAATATGACAAGGATGAAGTGATTTATGAAGATTTATATAAAGAAATAAAAGAAGCTACCGGTGCTTTAAATCCTACTAAAGATAATAATACACGGTACGATATTTTTACTCCAGGAATTACCAGTACGGCTGGCGAAGTTGCTTTTTGGAAAAAATTAGGATATTCTCTTTTATTTAGATTAGGTATGAGATATTCTAAACTCGATGCCAATAAAGCGAAGGCTATTGTGCAAGAGGCTTATAATGGTGGCCTGATACAATCTAATAACGATAATGTCTATATTAGGTATAACAATAATGGCGCTCCTATTACCGGTTATAGTAATGGCGCTGGAGGAATTCGCACAAGTTCGTACTTCTATTATGCTGCAAAGCCTTTTGTTGATAAATTGAAATCATTTGGTGATCCCCGGTTAAAATATTATGTAGCAAATTATTATCCGGACATGAGGACTGCACCCAGTGTTACCAATCCGGATACTACTACGGCAAATCAATTTGGATTTCCGGTAGGTGAGAGTGATGCGACGATAGTTACAAGTCCATTTTACAGACCTAATAATTCTGGAAAAGAGGGGCAAAATTATTCTCAGGTGAACTACAATACTATCGCTAACGCTTTAGCTCCTGTAATGCTAATTACGAATGCGCAAACGAAATTTTTGTTAGCCGAAGCTGCATTTAGAGGCTGGCTTCCTGCTGGTGCTCAAACAGCACAACAATATTACGAAGCAGGTGTAAGAGCATCGATGGATGAACTGAATTTTTATCCAAATGTTTTAAAGCCTGCTGCAATTCCTACGACTTTACAAGACGCTTATCTTGCTCAGTCTGGGGTTGCCTGGAATCCTGCCAAGGCATTAGAGCTCATCAATACCCAATATTGGATTGCAAACTTTAATAATGGTTATGAGGCCTGGAGTAATTTCAGAAGAACGGGTTATCCGGTTCTTACCCCGAACTCATGGAATACTTCTTTGAATGGAGGTTTTATTAGGAGATTTGCTTATCCATTGAGAGAGCGGGATCTTAATTATGCCCATTATGCAGAAGCAGTAGCCAGCCTGGGTGGTCCGGATAATCTCACAACCCGTATCTTCTGGGATACACCATAGTTGAAATTGTAGCTGAAGTTTAAATAAGCAGTTCAGTTTTCTCACATAATAGCACAAGACCCCGTGTTTTTTTACATGGGGTCTTTATATAACAACAAGTCTCAATCGTGAGATGGTTCTTATCAATTTTTTAATGAGAAGATCAATTTAGAAATTAAACCATGAAACTTTACAAAACTAAACAAGGCATTGCGATTGAAAACGAAAGCGGCATTTACGTACTCCAAAATGAGAACTGGGAAAGCTTTGTAAATGATGACAATCTTTACCAAAAACTGCAGGAAAAAATAAAAGAGCTCTCGCCCACCAAAGACGGCTTACAAGATGTTCTTGCCCCCATCGGTTCGTCGCAGGAGCTGTGGGCCTGCGGGGTTACCTACCTGAGAAGCAAAATCGGTAGACAGGAGGAAAGTAAAGATGCCGGCGGAGGCGACTTCTACGGAAGAGTGTATGAAGCCGACCGGCCGGAGGTCTTCTTTAAAGCCACCCCGCAAAGAGTAGTGGGAACGAATGAAAAAGTACGGATCCGAAAAGACTCCACCTGGGATGTACCGGAGCCAGAACTTACTTTGGTGGTTTCTTCCTCGGGAAAGATTGTGGGCTACACCGCAGGCAATGATATGAGCTCCCGTAGCATAGAAGGCGAAAACCCCCTTTACCTGCCCCAGGCAAAAACCTATGATAAGTGCGCAGCCGTAGGCCCCTGTATTTTAGTCGCCCAGGGGCCGTTACCCCAGGAGACCACCATTTCGCTTGAAATCAAAAGAGAGGGCTCGACTGCCTTTCAGGGTAGTGTGGCGCTTTCTCAAATGAAGCGAAAGCCAGAGGAACTCGTCTCCTATGTCTATAGAGAATGCTCTTTCCCGGGCGGCTGCCTCATTATGACCGGCACCGGTATTGTACCGGAGAGCAACTTTACTCTCAGGAGCGGAGATGAAATTCTGATCTCCATCGAGGGCATCGGAACCCTCAGAAATGTGGTGGAGTAAGGAAAAAGAGGCAGAGAAAATTTAGAGTGGTATCGAACTGTTTTAGGTTCATAGATGATAATACGTTGCAGTTAAAAGGTGCATTGATTTAAATGCACCTTTTGTTATTTTATCTGCAGTCTTATGGAAAATAAAAAGCAATGAGAAATGAGATTTCTTTATAACATTCGTTAACGATGAGTTGGACAAATTACGGCAATCGGTTTCTATATTTTACTACTTTAGCGCCGCAATTAGACACCGGTGTTAAATGTGAGATTTGAGATGTTATTTAAATGAACTGATTTAATCTCCGCGGGCCTGTGTCATTATCTATTTAATTCTTAACTGCAATAAGCATGACAGTTCAAACAAGATCGAAAGAATATTTTAAAGGAATAGAGAAGATCAAGTACGAGGGGCCTTCCTCTGACAATCCCTTTGCCTTCCGGTGGTACGATGAAAACCGGCTGGTAGGAGGAAAAACCATGAAGGAATACCTTCGGTTTGCCTGCGCCTACTGGCACTCCTTTGTGGGCAGCGGAGCCGATCCCTTTGGAGAGCCCACCCACCTGTTTCCCTGGGGGGATACCACTGACCCGGTAGAGCAGGCCTTTGAAAAAGCCGATGCTGCCTTTGAATTTATTGAGAAGCTTGGACTGCCTTACTACTGCTTTCATGATGTGGACGTGGTAGAATACGGAAATGATATCAAAGAAAACGATAGAAGACTTCAAAAGGTAACCGGGTACCTAAAGCAAAAGCAAGCGGAGACCGGGGTCAAACTGCTTTGGGGAACAGCGAATCTCTTCTCCAACAAACGGTACATGAATGGAGCGGCCACCAATCCTGACTTTCATGTGCTGACTCACGGAGCAGCACAGGTAAAAGCAGCATTGGATGCAACCATAGAATTGGGAGGCGAAAACTATGTGTTCTGGGGCGGAAGAGAAGGTTATATGACTTTACTTAACACCGACATGAAGCGGGAAAAAGAGCATTTTGCCCGCTTTCTGCATGCAGCCAAAGACTATGCAAGAAAAAATGGCTTTAAGGGCACCTTCTTTATTGAACCCAAGCCCATGGAGCCCACCAAGCACCAGTACGACTATGACTCAGAAACCGTGATTGGCTTTCTTCGTCAGTATGATCTGTTGGGAGACTTTAAACTCAACATAGAAGTCAACCATGCTACCCTTGCCGGCCATACCTTCCAGCACGAGCTGCAAGTAGCGGTCGATGCCGGTATGCTGGGGTCCATAGATGCCAACCGTGGTGACTATCAAAACGGATGGGATACGGATCAGTTTCCCAATAATATTAATGAACTTACCGAAGCTATGCTGGTGATCCTGGAAGGCGGCGGTTTTAAGGGAGGCGGAATCAACTTTGATGCAAAGATCAGACGTAACTCCACCGATCCTGAGGATCTGTTCCATGCCCACATCGGTGGCATTGACACCTTTGCAAGAGCCCTGGTGGTAGCCAACGACATCCTGGAAAAATCAGAGTACCGCAAGTTTAGAAAAGAAAGGTATTCCTCTTTCGACTCTGGTAAAGGAAAGGAGTTTGAGCAAGGGAAACTGACTTTAGAAGACTTAAGACAGTATGCAGTAGAAAACGGAGAACCCGAAGTAAAAAGCGGCAGACAGGAATGGATGGAAAATATTGTTAACAGATATATTTAAGATCATCGAAAATCAAAAGCATAATAAAAACGAAAACAGAAAGGACATCATCCTTTCTGTTTTGCTTATTATCCTTACCATAGCCATATTTTTATATTTCACGGGATAGAATTTGATTGAGTGTTGAGGTTAGTTTTGTGCAATTGTTTTCTGTGTTGACTCACTAAGGCTAGGTTGCTGAATAGAATTGTTTCAGTACAAGTGAGTGACACAACAGAAGCTTAATAGAATTCATTGCTAAGTACATAAAATTTTAGAATCATGTTGATGGAACAAACAATGCGTTGGTACGGGCCAAACGACCCGGTAAGTTTATGGGATATTCGCCAGTCAGGATGTACGGGAGTGGTTACCGCTTTGCATCATATGGCTGTTGGAGAAGTGTGGACAGTGGAAGAAATTAATAAAAGAAAAAAGCAGGTGGAAGATGCAGGCATGACGTGGACAGTGATTGAAAGTTTGCCTGTAAGCGAAGACATTAAAAAGCAAAAGGGAAATTACAAACAGCACATTGAAAATTACAAACAGAGTTTGCGTAATGTAGCAGCATGTGGATTGAAAGTTGTTACGTACAACTTCATGCCAATACTGGATTGGATGCGCACTGATATTTCATACGAAATGCCGGATAAAAGTTTGGCGCTTCGGTTTGAGAAATCTGCTTTTGTTGCCTTCGATCTTTTTTTGCTCAAGCGTCCGAATGCTGAAAAGGATTATACAGAGGAAGAAATTGATAAGGCAAAAAAGCGTTTTGAAACAATGACCGACGCAGAAAAAGAAACGCTTTATCGTAACACGTTGCTAGGATTGCCCGGAAGCGAAGAGCGTTTTACAGAAGAACAAATTCTTACGGCATTAAAAGAATACAAAGACATTGATGCGGCTAAACTGAAAGAACATTTGCACTATTTTCTTCAGCAGATTGTTCCTGTTGCAGAAGAAGTGGGAGTGAAGATGGCGATTCACCCGGATGATCCTCCGTTTCCGATTTTGGGTTTACCAAGAGTAGTAAGTACAGAAAAAGATGCAAGGGAATTGATTGAAGCAGCCCCTTCACCTTCTAACGGACTTTGTTATTGCACCGGTTCTTATGGCGTACGAGCAGACAATGATTTGCCTGGAATGGTAAAACGCTTGGGTGATCATATTCACTTTATTCATTTGCGCAGTACCAAAAGAGATGCAGAAGGAAACTTCTTTGAAGCTGATCATTTGACCGGTGATGTGGATATGTATGCCGTGGTGAAGGAAATTATTTTAGTATCAAAGCGAAGAAATGTTTCCATTCCTATGCGTCCCGATCATGGACATCAAATGCTGGATGATCTGAAAAAGAAAACTTATCCGGGCTATAGCGCTATTGGAAGATTGAGAGGGTTGGCAGAATTAAGAGGATTGGAATTAGGTATTGCAAAGAGTTTGTAATTTTAATTCTGTTAAGTTTTGTTCAAAAGAAAGGAAGAGATTTTACTACGAAAAATTAATTGATACATTGCACCATGTTTATCATTCAAAATAGGAAGTATATACTTGTTGCAGTATCTGCATTTTTTGCTTTTTGTGCAATCTCCTGTACTAACTCTAAACAAGAGGGCGACGTTGCGGTTGCAGAACAACAGCAAACTACTACTGATAATAATGCCGCCACTGCAACAGTGATGGTGCCATCATTTTCGATTAAGGACGTAAATGACAACATCATTAATATGCAAAGCCTGAAAGGCAAAAAAATATTTGTGAACCTCTGGGCTTCCTGGTGTCCGCCCTGTAAAAGAGAAATGCCTTCGATTGAAAAATTGTATCAGTCGGTTGATAGCAACAAAGTAAAATTCCTGTTGATTTCTTTTGATGATCAGTTTGAACTTGCAAAAAAATATGTCTCTTCAAAAAAATTAAAACTTCCGATTTATTATCCTACCGAAAACCCACCGGCATTGTTTAATGTTCAGGGTATTCCGGCAACATTTATTTTTAACGAGAAGGGAGAATTGATCAAGCAAATTGAAGGCATGGAGAATTATGATACAAACGAGTACAAAACTTTATTTCAATAAATATTTTTAAAACCTTCGGGCTAATAAAACTCTATAAAATGAAAGTGCAGGCACCTGGCCTGCACTTTTTAGTCTCAAAAATTGCTGGACAATTTTCAAACTTAGCCAAGTATCTTCTGGCTTTGTTCCTGAACAAATTTCAGGGTTTCGTAATTGACCTTATAAAAGATAAATCTCTTATCACGTTCGGTTTGTACAAAGC
Source organism: Flavisolibacter sp. (assembly GCA_017745135.1). Classification (GTDB taxonomy): domain Bacteria; phylum Bacteroidota; class Bacteroidia; order Chitinophagales; family Chitinophagaceae; genus Flavisolibacter. Next base: position 16,380 of record JAGIAB010000010.1, on the reverse strand, counting down.
CTGCTGTTCTCAAAATAGCCAGGTGCTGCGAGGCGACGGATTGCTCTAAATTCATTTTTCGATACAGTTCTGTTACTGTAATTTTTCCTGCTTTATGTATTAGTCGCAGCATGTCTTGTCTTAACCTGTGGTTGATGGCCCTGAAAATAAGGGCAGCTTTCCTGATTTCAAGGATATTGATTTCCAGTTCGCTTACCGTTTCCATAACTAATTATTTATTGAAGTGTTCAAACATATGTTCTTATAGAATTAAGCAACGTGACATTTGTCACGTTTGCCCCTCTTTCGGCTGGAAAAATCGATCAAACAATCTTTCCCGGATGGTTAACTTTGATTATGAAATTGACTATCGAAGAAGTCCAGAAACGCTTTCCCGACTTTGAGATAGAATTAGTACGTGATATTGTAAATGTTGCAGAGATTAAGACTTGCCAAAAGGGAGAATATATTCAACGAAAGGGGCAATACATCCGTTCAATTTTAGTCATTTTTGATGGGCTGGTAAAAGTGTTGCGGGAGAATAGTAACGGCAACTATTTTTTCATGCACTATGTGGAAGGCGGCCAGGCATTTCCGCTGACTATGATCTATGGTGACCGCCAGGAGACCAGTGATGTTACTGCCATTGCTTTTGACAAAACAGTTTTGATTTCGATTCCGCTGTCATGTATGGAAAAATGGATGAAGGAATACAAAAGCTGGTACCAGTATGTTCTCGACACATTCAGGGAAAGAGTGAAGGAGCTTTTAAAAACTCTGGATAACATAGTGTTCCTTAATATGGATGAGCGACTGGTCGTTTATTTAAAACATAATTCTGAAATATTGCAAAGCAAAAACATTCCCGTTACCCGTACAGAGATTGCAAAGGAATTCAATTCTTCAAGAGAAGTGATTACAAGACTGCTGAACAAACTTGCTGCAAAGGGAAAAATCAAAATGCACCGTCATTTTATTGAGGTCGTCGATTTATAAATCAGTAGACTATTATTTTTATAAGGAGTTTGCAAAGCCTCTAAACGCAGCATTCAATTTATTTTTCTGAGCTCAAATATCAATGTGTGAACATTGTTTTTATTGCCTCTTCAAAACAGTTTTGTTTTAAGTAATTAAGATCAGTTATTGCCTGACTATGATCAGTTTTTGGCCGTGCAACTCAACTTACCTTGTGGTTTGTTTAGGGGATGATCTGATTCAAAATACCCGAACTAAATTGAACAGGTAAGTGTTACAGGAATAGAGTAGACGATGACATCTGGAAATCTCTTAAGGTCCCAAACGATTGTTCGGAGTGCATTCGAAAACATTCAGAATTGAGATCCAATAAAGCGATCTGGCCTCAAACAGGTGATGTTGTGCCTGAAGGTAAGTTGTTAATGGAGATTGAATAAAGGGCCGGTTGCTGCGTAGTAACACCTGTCATTTTCAGTAGTACTACGGTTGTCTTGCTTTGTAGCGGCAGGTACATTCGCAACGTTTAACAGTAATGGATTGAATTACGGGCTGGATATTTATCCGGCCCTTTTTGTGGTGCCGTTAGCTTAATTTTTTTCAGGGAAGAGAAAAGGGAACATATGAACATCCATCCCGCCTTTGTTTTTTGAACGTATTTTTCTTTTTACCTTTCCTTATAAACCACTAACGATGCAGCAAAAACAGTACGGCGTTTTTTCTCTTCCCGTTATTGTAGGCGCCTTAGGTTTTTTTGTAGATATCTACGACCTCTTGCTTTTTAATATTGTCCGCATTAAAAGCTTTCGCGAATTGGGAGTGCCCGAAGACGTCATGAAAAATTATGGCGAGAACATTTTGAATTGGCAGATGATTGGGCTAGGTATTGGAGGAATTATCTGGGGAATGTTAGGTGATAAAAAAGGAAGAAAGAGTGTTTTGTTCGGTTCCATATTGTTGTACTCTTTAGCAACCATCGCCAACGGCTTTGTAAAGACTATTGATCAATACACATGGTTGCGTTTCATTGCAGGTCTTGGACTGGCAGGAGAGTTGGGTGCAAGTATTACTTTAACAAGTGAGCTATTGCCAAAAGAAAAACGCGGCATTGGCGCCGCTATTATTGCAACAAGCGGTGTGTTTGGCACAATCGCTGCCTATATTGTTTATAAGTTAAGTGGCGAAGACTGGAGGCTTTGTTATTTTATTGGTGGAGGAATGGGTCTTGCGCTGTTGTTTTTAAGAGTGAAGGTTTTGGAAAGTGGTATGTATGACAGAACTAAGGAAAAGAATGTTTCGCTGGGCAATTTTTTGATGTTTTTTACGAACCGTGATCGTTTTTTCAGATACCTCAGGGGAATATTGATTGGCTTGCCCGTGTGGTATATTATCGGGGTGTTGATCACTTTCTCAGACGAATTTGCAAAGCGATTCGGCATAGCAGGATTTGATCAACCCACTGCATTGATGCTCCAGTATGTAGCATTGGCTTTTGGAGACATGGGTGCCGGGCTTTTTAGTAATTATATCAAAAGCCGAAAGAAAACTTTATTGATCTTTTATGCCATTGCAACGTTTTTTATTATCCTGTTTTTCGCGTTGAGGGGTGGAGGCAGTGCTTTCCATATGTACCTCATTTGTATGGGACTTGGGTTTGGTTCCGGTATTTCTGTTTTATATATCACGATGAGTGCGGAGCAATTCGGAACAAACCTTAGAGCTACGGCAGCCATTTCTATCTCTAACCTGGTACGTGCATTTTTACCGCTCATTTCCATTTTGTTTAAATGGCTGCGAAGCGAAAACGTTCTTAATGATTATGTAACTGCTGCATGGGTTACTGGCATAGTAGTAATGGCTGTCGCATGCATTTCGGCCCTGTATACACGGGAGTCATTTGCAAAAGACCTGAACTATGTTGAAACGTGATTTAATAATCATACTTAATTCTTTGTGATCTTAAACTCAACTCTCCTGTTCAATTGCCGGTTTTCAGGAGTGTCGTTTTCTGCAACAGGTTTCGTCTCGCCATAACCTTGCGAGGTGACACGGTTAGGGCTGATACCTTTTGCTAAAATATATTCCATACATGACCTTGCTCTGTTATCACTCAATTTAAAATTATAATCATCGGAACCAAAACTATCGGTATGAGCACTCAGTTCAATTTCCATGGAAGGATTTTCATTCAACAGTTTTACAACCCTGTCCAGTTCAACAAAAGATTCCGGTCGCAAATCCCATTTATCAAAATCAAAGAATACATTGTTTAACCGGAATACCTGGCCAATTTCAATAGGAACTAAATAAAGATCTTTATGTATCTCCCGGTTGCCTGCTTTTACTAAAGAATCTAAATTGAGGTTTTCAGAGATGGCAAAGAACTTATCAGCAGATGCTCTTATCAAATAATTTTTGTCGTAGGGTAAAACAATTTTAAATGAACCATCAACAGGGCTTGAGATCCCGTTGCCTGCTTCTGTTCCATCTGGCAGGGTTTCGTAAATGAGAGAAGCACTCAAAGGCTGGCCTGTCTTCTTATTGTAAATATTTCCGTCTACAATCACCACAGGATCTGGTTTTTCTCTCTCCAGCAATTTCACTCTTACAATATCACTTTCGCCAAAACCAGTGCTGTCGCTGCTTGTGAGATAAGCGTATTCACCACCTGCATCTAACGTAAAAAAAGCATCCCAGTCAGGCGTATTGATTGGGGCACCAAGGTTTACCGGATCGCTCCATTTTTGCCAGCTATCATCCAGTCGTTTGGTCATCCAGATATCATTGTCTCCCAAACCACCTGGGCGGTCACTGCTGAAATAAAGTGTAACACCATCTGCTGCCAGGTAAGGCGTCATTTCGTTGTACTTGGGCAAATTGATTTTTTTACCTAAACTCTTTGGTTCAGACCAGGTACTATCCCGTTGCAAAAACGAGACATAGATATCGTTATTGTAACTTCCTTTTTCTTCGGTCATGTAGAGTAACAAAGTCTTTCCATCATGCGCCATCGTTGCACCGTTCTGCCGGCCCTTATCATACTTCTGATAGTTTTTTATGAGTAAAGCATTGGGCTTACTCCATGTGCCATTTGCCTTGCGATAACTCATGCTTACACCATTACCTGCATAATCTCCTTCAATAAATGCGTTTCGTATCAGCATCCTGTTTTTGTCCGGCGATATCCAGAACACTGCATTGTAGAAATAAGTATTCAGGGGATAACCCATGTGCCTTGCCGGTCCCCAATTGCCAAAGCTATCCCGTACAGAGTACCATATGTCCTGCGAATTGCGAACGGAGTTATATTTGGTGTTCATCGGGTCATTCTCCACAATAAAAAACAAAAGATTGCCATCAGCCGAAATGGTTGGCCTTAATTCCGGCAATGCCGTGTTGATGTTAGGGCCTAAATTTTCAACCTTGACAATCGTAGTTGAGGTGATGATATTTTCTTTTTGCGTAACTAGTTTTCCAATGGTATCAATTGAATTTTGTGCATTCAATCGAATAAAGCAAACAGAAAGAAGAAGAAGTAAAGTTTCTTTTTTCAAGGGATAGGATTTAAGTAGAAAAATAATAGAAAATTGAGAAATTCAATAGAAGAAAAGCTTATTGATCTCGACTTTTTTCGGCATGTTTTAAAAATTTGTATTTCATCCCTTCTGATCGTAAATTACTTTGTTGTTTCTTCTGAAAGCATGCCGAAAGAACAACATTTTTGATAGGTATATGCACTTGGTAAATACTCTTAAGCCTTTTTTGGATATACCATGAGTTTTTCAAAAAGCAGATTTGTTTTTTAGAAGAAAGCCACATAAATTTCAATCTTGTTTCTAAAAGCCATGTAATCCAACTAACTGTGTGAGTTCTATTAAGTGCGGGATTGCATATTTAATAATTCCTAACGCCACCATTCCAACATTGTCAATTGAATTGCTTCTATGCGGACCCTTTCTGAAAGTCTGAACATTCTTGTCGTGGAAGATAATGCTTCCGACCAGTTTTTGCTGGAACAAATGTTGTTGTCTTCAAAACTGAAGATCAACAGGATTTTTTGTGCTTCAAGGATAACAGAAGCCAAAAAAATACTGGGGTCAACAGAAATTCATTTTGTTCTTTTAGATCTT
>JAGIAB010000010.1:8303-11289 GCA_017745135.1 Flavisolibacter sp. | reverse complement strand
CTCCCCGACAGTTTCGGAATTGAGTCTTTGAAAACCATTAATCATTTGATTCAAAGAATTCCTGTTATTGTTTTAACAGGACTGGCTGATTATGATGTGGCATTGGAAGCATTAAAAGAAAATGCACAGGATTACCTGGTGAAGGGTGAGATCAATACCAATCTTTTAATTAAATCCATAGAGTACAGCATAGAAAGAAAAAAGGCTGAAGAAAAAATACTGGCATCAGAGGAAAAATACAGGCAAATGTTTTATCAGAATCCCTTTCCGATGTGGATCAATGATGAACATACCCTGCAAATACTGGAAGTAAATGACGCTGCGATTCAGAAATATGGATACGAACGGGAGGAATTTTTAGAACTTACACTCAATGATATTCAAATATCAAATCCTCCCGGCGAAACAACAGAGGTAACACAACAAAAAATATGGGAGCACCGTAAAAAAAATGGTGAAATCATAATTGTTGAATTTACCTATTACCCAATTAATTATTTTGGAAGAACGGCCATGCAGGCGCAGGTAAACGATATTACTGAAAACATCAGGCTGGAAGAAGAATTAATACTGCAAAAGCAACGATTGGTGGAGGCCGTTTTGAATGCGCAGGAAAACGAACGAAAAACAATTGGCGCAGAACTGCACGATAATATCAACCAGATTTTAACGGCTGTAAAATTAAACCTGGGACTGGCAATTGAATACCAGGATAATAAGCCTTTGATTCAAAAATGTGAGAAGAATATTGAGACGGTGATGGAAGAGATCAGGAAACTTTCCAAGCAATTGATCCTGCCAGGAAACTTAAAAGAACTGGGATTGGTGCAATCCGTAGAGGATATGATGGGAGAAGTATTGCACCTGTCGGGAATAAGTTGGAAAGTGTTTGCTAAAGGTGTGAAGGAAAATTTATTGTCAGAAGAACAAAAACTTACCTTATATCGAATTGTTCAGGAGCAACTGAATAATATATTGAAACATGCAGAGGCCTCTTCCATTGCTATCTCCCTGCAGGTATCAAATTCAAAAGTGCAATTGAAGATTGTAGATGACGGAAAGGGATTTGATACAACAAAACATCGTAGTGGCATTGGTATCACCAATATCATTAACAGGGCAGAACTGTTCAATGGTAAAGTAAAAATTGACTCAACACCGGGCGAAGGTTGCAGCCTGGAAGTTGAATTGAACTCTAAACATCCCCTGCCATCAAAGAATATTTCAAAAGAATCTGTGTTTTGACAAGTTGAATTCAAATATGATTAACCGTAATGAAAGAAATCCTATGGAGCGTAAATTGAATTGTGTTCTTCTTATTGACGATGATGAACCCACTAATTTTCTGAACCAGGTCATTATTGAAAGAGCCGGATGTGCAGAAGAGATCAAAACGGTGCAAAGTGGCCGGGAAGCATTGGAGTATTTGATGCAGGCAAATTCGAGTGAAACCTTTCCCTGTCCGGATCTGATCTTTCTTGATATTAATATGCCTGCAATGAATGGCTGGGAGTTTTTGGAAAGATACAGGCAATTGGATAGCCGGCATAAGGGAAAAGTGATGATCGTCATGCTTACCACTTCTCTTTTCCCTGAAGACAGGCTGCGTTCGAAGGAAATACCTGAGATCTCTGCGTTTGAGAATAAGCCATTGACCGAAGAAAAACTGGACAACATTTTGAAACAATTTTTTGTAAGCAATTAAGGACGCGTCAAAGAATTAGTATAAAGCTGCAACCAGAACTATAATTCAAATCCATGAAAAAAGAAAGATACAATTGTGTTGTATCGTTGAAATGCATTGCTGCATTTTGTTTTATTTTATCCGTTTCCAACCTATTTGCACAACCCGATGTTAAGTTCACGCATCTGATTAACCTCGATGGCTTGTCACAGAGCACCGTGCAGGCCATTGCTAAAGACCGGTATGGCTTTATGTGGTTTGGTACACAGGATGGATTGAGCCGGTATGATGGGTACAAGTTTAAAGTGTACAGGCATGTGCCGAAAGACACACATAGTCTCCGCAGAAGTGATATTAAAGTTCTTTATCTGCATACCAGAAATGAATATGAAGGCTCCGGTATTGGCTTATCCAATTGCAAGAAAATAGCTGAACTACATAAAGGAACAATTTGGGTGGAATCCACAAAGGGAGAAGGAAGTAGTTTCTTCTTTACAGTAAAGGAAATGAAAGGTTATGAAAATTAAAGCTGAATACATCTTTGCCTCTTTCTTAAGCATCGTAGTTTTTTTATGCCTTAAGACAGAAGCACAAAAACCTGACATCAGGTTTGAATATCTAAAAACGGAGCAGGGCGCATCGCAAAATACTATTTCAGCAATATTTAAGGACAGGTATGGATATATCTGGTTTGCTACGGATGATGGCCTCAATAAATATGATGGTTATAAAGTTACCCGTTACCGTAACAATCCAAAAGACCCGGGGAGTATAGGAAGTAATGTTGTGAACTGTATTCTTGAAGACAGCAAAGGAAGGCTTTGGATCGGCGTCGACCAGGCAGGTCTTCATCTTTTTGACCGCAATACCAATTCGTTTACCCGTTTTCTTCATTACGACAGTGTATCTTCTTCTCTGAAGGATAATACCGTATTATCTATTTGCGAGGATGTCAGCGGAAATTTATGGATTGGAACCAATTTAGGACTGGATAGGATGACTGCAATAGGCAAATTCGAAAATTATCCTATTCCTCCACCCACAGCAGGTAGTGAAGCAAACCAGCAAATTAATACCCTGTTTTTTGACAAGCAAAAAAGGCTTTGGGTTGGTACTGCAGGCACCCTTGCCGTACTTAATACAGTAACACAAAATTTTACATCTTACACTTATGGTGGTAAGGATAAAAACTCACGACCTTTTGGTAATATAAGAGCTTTCACTCAAGATGATGAAGGCTCCATCTGGATTGGTACTGACAATGGGCTATTCCTTAACAAAAATGCAAGAGAAGAATTTAGT
>JAGIAB010000010.1:0-8293 GCA_017745135.1 Flavisolibacter sp. | reverse complement strand
TTGAACCGGTAAGCCGTCAATTTTTTCACTATAAAAATATTCCCGGCGATGAAAACAGCCTTCCACATAACTCTGTTCGCAGTTTCTATATGGATAAAGGAGCTGTATGGCTAGGCTGCTATGCCGGAGGTTTACGCAAATACGACCGACAGCTTTTTCGCTTTGGATTGTACAGGCCTTTAATCTCCGATCCGGTTACGCAGAACATCAAAATGGTGTTTTCGTTTGCTGAAATGAAAAATGGTGATATGCTGATTGGTTCCGATGGTGGCGGGTTAAATATTTTCCATAAAAAAGATAAAAGCTTTTCTCATTTTGATGCGAACAAGAACCTTGCATTGGGTATTCCAAAGGAGCATGCTGTTTTAAGATTATTGGTACCGCAAAAGAGCGATGGTTTTTGGGCGGGAAGTTACGGTTTTGGATTAAGCCACTACAATCCCGCAACAAAAACGTTTACGCATTATCTGCCCGGGAAAGATAATAAGCACCTCGTTGATGCATCCGTTTTTGCACTTATGGAAGACAGCAAGGGAAATATTTGGGTGGGTTTGAACAATGGCCTGAATGTAGTTGATCCTAAGACAAAAACATTCTCGATCATACCGACAGGATGGGAGCCAACTGGTAAGCAGGTAAATAATCTCAGTATCCGTTGTTTTTATGAAATGGATGACGGAAAGATTTGGATTGGCACGCACGGTTCAGGTATAAGTGTTTATGATCCTGTAACAAAAACTGTTGAATATATTGATAAGACGAATAGCCATCTTAGTAACAATGTTGTCTTTTCAATTTATCGCGACAGGAAAGGAAATCTTTGGGTAGGCACCATGGGAGGGATCAATCTCTATAATGAAAAAACAAAAACATTTACAGCCTTCACCGAGAGTAACGGACTTCCCAATGATTACATCGCCAGTATTCAGGAGGATACTAAAGGAAATTTGTGGTTAAGCACCAAAAAAGGTATCTCTTGTTTTAACCCGGTAACAAAAAAGGTCAGGAATTACGGATTGGAAAACGGGTTACAGGCTTATGAATTTTTGTTTGGGGGAGGATTTACATCAAGTACAGGTGAAATTTACTTCGGCGGCATTGATGGTTTTAATGTGTTTGATCCCGCAACGATTCCTCAGAATCAATTCGCTCCTCCGGTTGTTATTACCGGTTTTCAGTTGTTCAATAAACCTGTTACTGTTGGAGAAAATTCTCCATTGAAAAAAGATATTTCAATTGCGGAGTCAATTACGCTTCCCTTTGGCTCCTCGATGCTTTCTTTGGAATTTGCTGCTTTAAACTTTACAGCACCCGAAAAGAATCAATATGCATACCAACTAGAAGGATTTGATAAGGATTGGATTTATTCTGGCAATAACCGCGTAGCTACTTATACCAACCTTGATCCGGGAGAATACACCTTCATGGTGAAGGCCTCCAACAACGATGGTGTGTGGAACGAGAAAGGCGCTTCAATTAAAATCATCATTACTCCACCATTTTGGCTTACCTGGTGGTTTAAGCTCATTGCAGGTGTACTTCTATTAGGAACCGTGTATGTGATATACAAAATCAGAATGCGGTCTATTAACCAGCACCGGGAGCAACTGGAGAAACAGGTACAGGAGCGTACGCAAAGTCTTGCACAAATGACAGTTGAACTGGAAAGAAAGAACAAAGAGTTGGAACAATTTGCCTATGTCGCTTCTCACGATTTGCAGGAGCCTTTACGAACGATATCTTCTTTTTTGGATTTGCTCAGTAAGCAGTATGCAGACCATTTAGATGAAAGGGCGCAAAAGTACATGATCTTTATTGTGCAGGCCTCCGATAGAATGAAAGTACTGATTAATGATTTACTTGATTATTCCCGCATAGGAAGAAAGAAAGAAGCAGCACAGGTGGATTTAAACAAAATAGTAGGGGAAGTGCTTGCGGACCTGAATAAAGCCATCACTGATGCAGGAGCCGAGATTCAGGTAGGAAAGATGCCTGTCATCAAAGCTTACCCGACAGAACTGAAACAGGTCTTTCAGAATCTTATTCTCAATGCCATTAAGTTTAGAAAAAAAGACACACCACCTAAAATTGAAATTGCAGCGGAACGTCAAAATGGAGAATGGAAATTTATGGTTCGGGATAACGGAATTGGAATTGATCCGCAGCATGCCGACCGCATCTTTGTCATCTTTCAACGGCTGCACACCAGAAATGAATACGAAGGCTCCGGCATTGGCTTATCCAATTGCAAGAAAATCGCCGAACTGCATAAGGGTACCATTTGGGTGGAATCTGCACCGGGAGAGGGCAGTAGTTTCTTTTTTACAGTAAAAGAAATGGATGAAATACTATCCTGATCAAAAAGGTAATTATTGATGTGAGGTCATTGTTTGACTGTTCCGGATTTCTCACCGGATTAAAACACTCGTTCCTCTCTGTCGATAGGTTTTTCCATCTACCCCTAAAGCTTGTGCTTCCCATACAAATACTCCTGTGGTCTGTGCTTTGCCATTGATCTTGCCGTCCCATCCATCCCATTTGGTCTTGGTTTCAAACAACAATTGTCCCCAGCGGTTATATATTCTGAAGAATTGAAGCTCTTTAACACCCATCAGGGTTGGTCGTAGCAATTCATTCTTTCCATCTCCATTAGGAGTGAAGGCGGTGGGTACATAAATGTCTACTCCTTTAATAATTTTTACTAACTGAGTATCAATTGTAACGCAACCCGTATTTGTTTTAATTTCTATGGCATACTTCTCTTCCGTATTGCCGTTGAATATTGGCGATATGTTGTTGGAATTATCCAAATAAATGTCGGGTGCCCATACTGTACTTGACCCGAAGGTTCGTGCACTAAGCCGGTAAGGAAGATTGGCAACGGCATACTCCACCGGGTAGGTAATTCCCTGTTTTGCTTTATCTATGAATATGGGTTGCTTGTCAGTGGTAATAATACATCCTTCAGCACTTAAAACAACTGCATAATAAGTGCCTGATTGTGTAACTCTGAATTTATCAAAAACGGCGCCTTTTATTAAAACATTATCCCTGTACCATTGAACGCTGTCCGAGGGATCTACCTGCAATACGGCACTATCACCAAAGCCGGCACAAAAAGCATCTTTCCCGAGGAGTGACATCTTGTTACTTACACTCGATGCAGTGACAAGAACTGTGTCCCTTGTGAGGCAGCCACCTCCCAGACTGCGTGAAGTGAGTATATAACTCGTTGTTTTATTAGGTGCAGACAATGGGTTAGAAATGGTTGGATCAGATAAGCCAATAGCCGGGCTCCAGCTATACACAAACCCTGCTTTTGGCAGTCCGCCTAATTGAACAGGTTCGTTATTACATGAAAGTCTATCAGGGCCAGCCCTTGCAAAAACTTTCAGAGTGTCTATCATCCGTGCATACAAAATATCATTGCATCCATAACCACTATAAGGCACCACTTCAAGTGAAAGTGTAGTGCCGGGGGCAGGTGGTGGTGTCAAATAAAGTGTTTGATTGGTACCCAGTACCTGGCCTGCTGAATTACGCCAGGTATAACTCTGGTATCCATAAGGGCCAACAACATTAACTGCCGAATCATCTGCACAATAGCTGGCGCCTACAAATTCATCACTGCATTCTGAGTTGACATCAATATAAGCATAGCCAAAATGTCTTCTGAATGTACAATCTGCCGTTTTGAAGAAAAGCCTTATTGTTTTACCTGCATGTCCATTTAAATTAATGGTTACGGCTGACCAGTCCTTGCACCAAATCGGCGTACCATCATCTCCGGCCACAGGCGATATAAAAAAGCCCGGAAGAACACTGGACCCGTAAGGAATAAATGTCAGGGACGAGCAACTTATCAATGTATTGTCGGTGACATTCGTAATTTCTACCACCATTCTTGGCTGCTGAAATTCCAGGTGATTGGGATCCTGGAATACAACAGCATAATAATACATAAGAGAATAAATATTCCGGTTGGAAGGAATGGTAAACTCATAAGAAATTCCTTCCGCTTCTCCACCTCCTCTGTCATTGCCTAACCGAATAGAATGACCGCTGCCGTTAGGACAGTTCACAGAAAAACCTCCGTACGGATCTTTCAATCCTGAATTAGCTGTATACATTGTATGCCTGTCGCCCAATAACGGAGGAGAAGGGTAAATATTAATCTCATTGGTGTTATTATTAGCTACGGTATAACCTGCATAACAAGTCCATCCGTCAAAAGTGCCGGTTTCAAAATCAATATTAGGAGGGCATTGGGCTGAAATTTTTGTTTGAAAAAAAAATAGGAACAGAATAAGTGCAAAAAAGCAAGTACTGTTTTCTCTTCTTAAAAAGTTTCCAGAGCACCGCACTTTAGAGGGTTTGACTATTAAAAATTTAAATCTATAATCGGTTTGCGGTTTTTCCGGATTCTTCCATTTAATACGTTGAAAACGATTGATGGTTGCAATCAAGGAATATAAGATATGGACGGCTTTTTCAGGGATCAGGACTTGAAAAATCATGCCTATTGCATGACAAAAATTTAGAGAGTATTATTGTAGCGTAAATTATTAATTGAATATACAAACAATATCCATTAAACCAATGGTAACGGGTTAAAGTCTATGACCCATTACCAAAAAAACAAGACCCTATGCAAATTAACTTCCGTCTGTTGCCGGTTTTTACACTGGCCATTTTCACAACTTTTACAGCCTGTAAAAAAGATTCAAAACCTGCGGAAGAGTCAACTAATGAATTAGCGACTCATGCAGACAATCAAAGCCGTGTATCGGCTCAAATCGATGCCGTATCCAACGATGCAAGCCTCGCTATTGAAAGCTCAGCAGCTTATTCCGGCGGACGGATGCAAAATCCTCCGTTAACTACCATCTGCGATGCTACCATAAGTTTTGACTCTGCCAGCAATCCCAAAAAAATTACGATTACTTACGACGGCACCACCAGTTGCAATGCCAGTTATTCACGTACCGGAACGGTTGTCATTTCAATGGCTTCAGGTGTGCGGTGGAAAGACCAGGGAGCAACTGTTACTGTAACGTATCAAAATTTGAAAGTGAAACGAACCATTGATAACAAGAGCATCACAATTAATGGTTCACATTCGATTACCAATGCAAGCGGCGGTCTGTTGTATATGTTACTATTTAGCCAGCCCGGTCAATCGGTTACTCACCGTGTAAGTGGAAGCCTTACGATCACTTTTGATGATAATACTCAACGCACCTGGGAAATAGCACACAGAAGAGTGTTTAGCAGTGAGAATGGCAAATTTGTTCTTACTGTTACCGGCGACAAAACTAACACTGAAGGTGTAGCTGAGTGGGGAACCAACCGTTTTGGAAATGCTTTTACAACTTCAATTACACAGCCATTGGTTATTCGCCAGGATTGCGCTTTCCGTTTAGTATCGGGCCAGGTAAAGCATGAAGGTTTTGGTACAGCCACTGCAACCTTTGGGTTGGATGCTAACGGTAATCCGGCTTCTTGTCCGGGTGCAGCAGGGCATTACTACTATAAATTAGTTTGGACAGGACCCAATGGCGGTTCTCTCAGTGCTACCTTGCCTTATTAAACAAATACAAGCTAATATTTTAAACCGTCTTTTATAAAGGCGGTTTTTTTATTTCTGCCAGGATGAACTGCGCCATTCGTTAATCTCTTTAAAATTGATTGCGCAGATTGTTCAATGTGTGTAGCCTTTGCAAAAACATAACTTCTCGATGCCGGTAAAAAATATTCAAGGCAGATATTATTTTTTTGGTTGATGATGAGAATTGCTGAAAGAACAAGCGGCTCATGTGTTTTAGACTGTATAATTTCGGATGGTAGTAATGCTTCTTTGACATTTATTTTTGGAAGAAACAACAACAAAGATGAGATAGAGTTCATCAAATTTTTATTCGTATGAGCCCGTTTAACTGCGAATTAAAAAACCACAATGTCAATTCAACATTTTAAATTCATCAGTGGCTGCAATGGTCTAATTTTTGGACAACCTCTGCTTAGACCGAGTATGAGCAGATTAATTATTATTTCTAACAGGTTGCCTTTTTCAGTTGAAAAGCAAAATGGCGAAATTATAGTAAGGCAAAGCTCCGGAGGGTTGGTCTCCGCTATCAAAAGTTATATGGAGGCAAATAAGGATCACCAACGCTATACCGGCAAGATATGGATTGGCAATATGGATGGCAATGAGCGGGATTGGAAAGAAGCAGAAGAAAAGGGTTTATTACCTGAAGATTTTTCTGTAAAACCGATTTTTCCTGACAATTTTACTTATAAAAATTTTTATAATGGTTTTTCTAATTCTACTTTGTGGCCTCTTTTCCACTATTTTCCTTCGCTTGTAGAATTCAGAAAGGATTATTTCGAAGACTATAAAAAGATCAATCAATTATTTGCTGATAACATTTTAAGTGTTTATCAGCCGGGTGATATTATTTGGGTGCACGACTATCAACTGTTGCTGTTGCCTGATATGTTACGAAGAGTTCTGCCGGAAGCGACGATTGGTTTCTTTTTGCACATTCCATTTCCTTCTTATGAAATATTACGGTTGTTACCGACAGAATGGAAAAAGCAATTGATGCAGGGAATAATGGGAGCTGATTTAATTGGATTCCATACACATGATTATGTACAGCATTTCATTCAGTCTGCAAAAATGATTTTGCAGGTAGAGAGCCAGTTCAATACCGTTTTCTATGGAAACAGGATGGTACGTGTTGATCAATTCCCGATTGGAATTGATTACCAGAAATTCCGTGCAGCCTGCATTGATGAAACGGTGGTCGGCATTTGTACGGAGATTGAAGAAAACTTCTATGATCAAAAAATAATTTTTTCTGTTGACAGGTTGGATTATACAAAAGGGATCAGTTACCGTTTGGATGGCTTCGAACATTTTCTGGAACAACATCCCGAGTTCAAAGAGAAAATTGTTTTTATCCTGAACATTGTTCCTTCAAGGGATACGATCGCTTCCTACAACGAGATGAAGAAAGAAATTGAAGTGCAGATCAGTACCATCAACGGAAATTTTTCTACCCTGCACTGGCAACCCATCATTTACAGGTACAATCATCTTGAATTTGAAGAACTTTGTGCCTTATACCAGGCTGCTGATGTAGCTTTGATCACTCCGTTACGTGATGGAATGAATTTGGTGGCGAAGGAGTATATTGCCAGTTGTATTGACAAAGGGATATTAATTTTAAGTGAATTGACCGGTGCTGCGAGTGAATTGAATGAAGCCGTACTTGTTAATCCCACCGATACAGATGAAGTGGCTAATGCAATTTATTTTGCATTGACCATGCCGCTGCTTGAACAACGTTCCAGGTTATCGTACATGCAAAGGCGCATTGCGGAATACGATGTGCAAAAATGGATCAACGATTTCATGGACCAATTAATCATTACCAAAAAAGACCAGGAAGCTTTGAAAGTAAACATTCTGAAAGAAGACCACATTAAAAAAATTGTCGACGATTTTAATAAGGCTAACAAACGTTGTATTCTTTTAGATTACGACGGAACTCTTGCACCGTATCAGAAACTGCCTTCTATGGCTGCCCCAAGCGGAGAGCTGATGTTGCTGCTGGAACAGTTGACAAGGGATTCTTCTAATGAAATTGTCATCATCAGTGGGCGGGATGTCGATACCCTGGAAAAATGGTTGGGTAAATTACCTATGAATATGATTGCGGAACATGGAGCTTGTGTGAAATACAAAGGGGAAGAATGGAAAGAACAAGTTGCCGTCAATACTGAATGGAAAGAGCAGGTGCGGCCTTTAATGCAGTTGTTTGTCGACCGTTGTGCAGGTTCTTTCATTGAGGAAAAGAAAAGTACACTGGCGTGGCATTACCGCAACACCAACCAGGAGTTAGGGTTTATGCGATCAAGAGAATTACGTAATGCTTTGTTACAGCTCACGGCTAATACCCCTTTGCAGGTTGTGGATGGAAATAAGGTTTTGGAAGTGCGTATGGTTGGAGTGGATAAAGGCATGGCCGCATTAAGCGTGATTGCAGGAATAGAACCTGATTTTATTTTATGCATTGGCGATGATGCCACAGATGAAGATATGTTTAAGGCTATGCGGGATAAGGCTTATACTATTAAGATCGGAAGAGCCAATACTTCAGCGCAGTACACTATTGTTTCACAAAAAGATGTGTTCCCCTTCCTGAAAAGGTTTGTTCCGCGGGTTGAACAAAAGATCTCACGGTAAATTTAAATGCAGTGCTTACCATCTCTTTACAAAATCCCG
>JAGIAB010000109.1 GCA_017745135.1 Flavisolibacter sp. | reverse complement strand
TGTCAAAAGAGACCCTTCTTTTGACAACTTTGCCCTTTCTTTTGACAAAAATGCCCTCAGTTTTGTCAACTTTGAGCCCGGTTTTGACAAAGGAGAACCTTCTTTTGTCAACTTCCTCCAAACTTTTGACAGCTTTTTCCCCGGCTGGAACTCACTCTTTACTTTGTGTGCGTTGGCCGTGATCCCGGTGGAGTTATTTAGAACAGTCTTCCATACTTCCTTCGCATTGGTGAGTGTATAAGCAGCATGCATTGATGGAATATAAACCTTGCACAAAGGCCATCAGTGAGACATCGGCGGGGAAGTGTTCATAGGTTGG
Organism: Flavisolibacter sp.; assembly: GCA_017745135.1. GTDB lineage: Bacteria > Bacteroidota > Bacteroidia > Chitinophagales > Chitinophagaceae > Flavisolibacter. The sequence goes on along the minus strand of JAGIAB010000109.1, from coordinate 8,523 downwards.
ACACCCGATAGCAAAGGAGGTCGCACTGGACTGCTGTTGACAAGCGATCTATTACTTATGATTTTATTCGTCTGCCAGCATAGTAGAAAACCGCTAGCGGCTGTTTTAGTCACAATGAAACTATGAACCTGCCTTATTTATGACTTCAAGCATTCTTGTCAACTGTTGTTTTCTTATGTCACGGTAGTTATCGTCCCAACGATTGATAAGCAAAGGAAGCAATTGCCTTTTAATGGCCGTGATGGTTAAATTTTTGATGTCATTATCAATGCGTCCTTCCAAAACAAATTGTGCAAAACCAGTTCCAATTATTGCATTGTCTTGTCCCAATAAAAAATGGATGCCCATACTATTTGATGATGAAATTATTATTTCTCTTAGCTGGTTGTCATCCAACTTCGTTGATGAAGTGTCAGCCGAATTTTTACTTACTTCCTTCATCGTTTGAATTTGTTGTTGAATTGTTGCTTCGTCAAGATTTGCCTTCCTCGTAATGTACTCTTTGATTTTTGTTGTATCCATTTCGTTGTAGTCGAAGTACGGATACTGCCATCTTTCAATCAGGTCTTTTAAATAACTTATAGGGCTTGCAGTTTTGTTTACAAGTCTCCATTGTCTAAAGCCGTATGCCGCATCAGAACCATCGTCACTTCCAAATGGTGCAGTTTCTTCAATTGGACTCCAGAAAAATTCATCCGTCATTAAAGCTTGTGCTTTAGGGTGTGCCGATTTGAAAGCGTATTCAAAATTGTCCATAGTCTTATTGGGTTGTGTCTCAGCAACAGGATTACTCTTTGTCTGTCCGTTTGAACAGCCGAAGAAAAGTATGCTTGTCAAAAATGTTATTAGGATTAGGAGCTTCATGAAAAAAATGCAGCTAACACATAAATATACGCCATAGCTTCAAAAATCCGCCCATTGCCTTTCAAGCCTTTACTGTTCGTAATTTTCAATTATGACGACGTCAATGAAATTAGTAGAAGCTTAATTTCCCTTTCCCGTATAATATTATCTATACTACAATATAAAATTTGTAAACCTCATACACGCATCATGCCTATCTCAACACCTTTCCCCGCCATCAATCCATCCAGCTGTGTGCCTTTCTTTACATGCCCTTTTCCTTTCTATAGCTTTAAAACACTTGCAGTTTACCGTTAGTGGATAAGGCCTTCGTAAGATTACGTTGTGGCATATACGTTAGCCGGCATTGTACCTAAGAAAAAAATAATCTGCAGCCGTAGTGAAATCAATTGCTGTGGCTAGTAACAAAGTGGTGGTGAAAGGAGCCAGCCGGTTGCCATCGCAGTGAAAGAAGTTCACAGGTATTGATCAAACCTCCGGGTTAAATTCAGCCCATCAGCAGGCTACTTAAGCTCATCTATTCGGTTGGCACCCAACAAATTATGGCCAAAAAAACCGTCTTAAAAATTTGGTAAAAAGAGATAGTGTGTATAAATTACACATACATCCTTAAAATTGCTTGCTATGAGAAAGTTAACTTCTCCGCAACTACTATCTCTACTAGTAGCAACTTGTCTATTCATTCAAAACTCCTTTTCTCAATCCACAGTTTCAGGTACAGTTACCGACCAACAGAGCCAAAAAGGGATTCCCGGTGTTTCCGTTACAGTAAAGGGTACCAACGTTGGCACTGTTACTGATAACAACGGCGCTTACCGGATTAGTGCTGCCTCTTCAGGATCCTTGATCTTTAGTTCTGTCGGCTATAGCCGGATGGAAATTCCCATTTCAGGCAGAACAACCGTTGATGTTATCATGGTGCCCACCAATGCCAGCCTTTCCGAAGTGGTGCTTATTGGCTATGGAACGGCCCGCAGGAGGGATCTTAGCGGTTCGTATGCTACCGTTACCGCCAAAAACTTTAACGTGGTGCCTTCAGCCACTCCCGATCAATTGTTACAGGGCCGGGTGCCGGGGGTACAGATAACCGTGGCGAGTGGCCAGCCCGGTGCTCCCACCTCGGTAAAAATCAGGGGAAACAATTCCATCAGGGCCGGCACCAACCCCCTGTATGTTTTGGATGGCGTTCCTTTGGATGGCAGGTCGGCAAGACCCACCTTTACGAATATAAGCGGCTTAAATAATTTACCGGAGTCGAATCCTTTAAACTTTTTAAACCCCGCCGATATTGAAAGCATCACCGTTTTGAAAGATGCTTCTGCATCGGCCATTTATGGCTCCCGTGGCGCCAATGGTGTGATCCTGATTACTACAAGAAGCGGTGCGTCAGGTCCGCTTAAAATTGATGTAGGAACTTCGTGGACCGTCAGCGGTTTATTGAAAAAGCCCGATGTGCTGAACGCAGGCCAATACAGGTCTGCCCTGCAGAAATACAATGCCAAATCGGATTCAGGTGCAACCTTCACACCTTTTAATGAAATTATTCAGCATAAAGTAGCGCAAAACTATTCGCTGGCCTTAAGCGGCGGAGGAAGTGAGGATGCCCGGTACAAAGCCTCTTTCTATGTTTCAAGAACGCCGGGCATTATACGGAAGTCGGCTTTCAATAAGTATATAGGCAATTTCAACGGCAGCTTCCGGTTCCTTGACCAGAAACTGACAATGAGCTTTGGTTTGACCGCTGCAAGCACAAATGAACAAATTGCGCCGGTATCCAACGATGTGGGCAGCACGGGAAACCTTATTTCCAATGCACTGCAATGGAACCCCACACTTCCCATGAAGCGTTCCGATGGCAGTTATGTTACCAACCCGAACGGGCAGGTGAATCCCCTGATTTTTTCCGACGCCTATAATGATCACGCAGATGTGACTACACTGTTTGGATACCTGACGGCAGGTTATAAAATTTTGCCTTCCCTGGAGTACCGGTTGTTGTATGGCGCCAATCAAAGTCGGGGTACACGGGGGTTGGAAATACAGGGCTGGATTACCGGCACCGGGGGAAATGCGGATGGAAAAGGATTGGCGGCTATTGGAGCTACCCAGTTGGCTTCGCAAACCATTTCGCATACCTTAACCTATACCAAACAGTCCACAGGTTTGGGGGTTACCGCATTGGTAGGATATGAGTATGGTAAAAACTCGTACAAAACCCAGTTTACCAGTGTATATGGTTTTAATTACAACCTGGATGTCAACAACCTGATACCTGTTCATTACTACGATAATATACAGGCAGGAGCCAGGGCCAATTTAACGACTTCCTCCAGCTACGATCCGGCCGTTGAACTTCAATCTTATTTTGCGAGGGCACAGCTCAATTTTCATGAGCGGTACAGTTTGTCCGCTTCCTTCAGGGCAGACGGCTCCAATAAGTTTGGGAAAAATAATAAATATGCATACTTCCCGGCAGTTGCCGGCAAATGGCATATCAGCTCTGAAAATTTCATGAAGGGAGCAGGCTTCTTTGATGATTTGGGCTTGAGAGTGGGCTGGGGGCGAACTGGTAATCAAAGTTTTCCGGCAGGTGCCGCGGTTGACCGCTACCGGTACACTTCCAATGGAAGCTTAAGTGTTATCAATTTCGCCAATCCCAACCTTAAGTGGGAAACGGTGGAATCAACCAATGCCGGAATTGACTTTGCCATTTTACACAACAGGCTAACGGGTTCTTTGGATGTGTTTATGAAGAAAACAAAAGATCCTTTATTCCCCGGCACTTTATCTGCACCGGCTCCCAGTGGTATTATCTGGGAGAACCTGCCCGGGTATATTAGCAATAAGGGTGGCGAGGTTGGCTTAAATGGAGTGGTCATTTCAAAAACCAACCTTCATTGGAACATAGGCGCCAACCTTACGTATGTAAAAAATAAATTTGTGTATCCTCCAATCGGAAACTCTCCGTTGGTGCTTACCGGCCAGTTGAATGGGAAAGGCACTTCGCAAACATGGGTACAGGCCATTGCCAACGACCAGCCGATAGATGTGTTCTTTTTAAGACAGTTTCATGGATTTGATAAAGATGGTTTTGCCATAACCGATGGTTCTGCTTCCTATGCAGGCGATCCCAATCCACGCTATGTGGTAGGTATTTCCTCCGAACTGGATCTCAAAAAGCTTTCTGTTCAAATCAACATGCACGGCGCTTATCATTATTACATCTATAACAACACCCTGCAATCGGTAACTGGATTAGGCTTCATTACCAACGGAAGCAATATCTCCAAACAATTGATCAATACTGAAGAAAATATTGCTAACCCGGTTTCGGCGTCCACCAGGTATATGCAAAAAGGAAACTTCATGAAACTGGGCAATGCTACCATTCGGTACCGCGTTGGCGACATAGGTAACGTCATTAGAAATTTCAGTGTGTACGTTTCCGGCTACAATGTTTTTATAATTACCAAGTATAAAGGTTTTGATCCTGAAGTGGACGTTTCCAAAACTGACTTTTTCAGTACCGGAATTCCATCTATCGGCATTGACTATGTAGGATATCCATCCATACGATCCTTCACCTTCGGGCTAAACTTTAGTGTAAAGTAGATGGACCTTTTATTTTAATTCTTTAAAAGATTAACAATGAAATCGCATAGAGTCTCAATCATACTATCTGCAGTGATTGTTCTTTCCGCCTGTACAAAACTGGATACGAAGCTACACGACTCACTAACACCGACCACCACCGGGGGCAGCAATTTAGATGTTCAGGCCCTGCTTAACAATACCTATAATTCTTTAATTACACCTTTAAATAACCAGGATCAGATCTTTTCGCTGCAGGAAAATACAACGGACGAATGCCTGGTGCCTACACGGGGCGGTGACTGGGATGACAACGGTGTTTGGCGGGTATTGCATGCACATACCTGGGATGGTACGCATACACAGGCCCTTTCTGTATTTATTAATCTGGGACAAATTGAAAGTAATGCCACCACGGTTCTTGCGGCCAACCCAACCACTGAGCAGGCAGCCCAGGCTTACTTTCTTAAAAGCCTGGCTCAATACTACTATTTGAATCTATATGGACAGGTGCCATACCGAACGGTGCAAAATTACAATTCAATTACTGCCGCTCCTGTATTGACTCCGCAACAGGCCATTGATACCCTGGTAACTACCCTGTCAAGTATTATTCCGAATATGACCTACGCCGCTACCGGTAACGGTTTGGCTGCACCTTACAAAGCCAGTCCGGATGCTGCCCGCTTTTTGCTGATGAAAGTGTTGCTGAATAAACAATCCTTTTTAAACCGGGAAAATCCGGGGGCGGCAGAAGCAGCAGACATGCAACAGGTTATTACACTCGGACAGGCAATAGTCAATAGCGGAAAGTATTCACTCACCCAACATTACTTCGACAATTTTGGTCCCAACAACGGCGGTACTGCTCCCGGTTATGGATGGGGAATAGGAACTGAGGCCATCTTTTCATTTCCCAATCAACAGGGTGTAAGCCAGGTGAGTGGTATCAACAGCGTAGGTGTAAACGCCAGGTGGATGATGACCCTACACTACAACTCTTTAGGGCATAAGGGCGATGGAATTTACGGCAGTGCCGGTTGGAACGGTTTCAGTACGGTGGCAGACTTTTATAACTCTTTCGGAGCCTCCGATACCATGCGAAGAGGTAACACGTATTATCCTGGTGTAACTAATAAGTCAGGGTTGAAAGTTGGACTGGTGCAGGGTCTCCAGGTTGATGAAAACGGGGCGCCAAGAAAGGACCGGAATGGCAATAACCTTTCCTTTAATTTACCGGTTAATCTTGTGGAGCCTGATCCCAACACTCTGGAAGACGATGGAGTCAGAATCATAAAATATCCGCCGGATTATCAAAACTATAATGGCGGCCAGCAGGGCAACCAATTACAAATTTTCAGGTATGCCGATGTGCTGCTGATGATGGCAGAAGCCCAGCTTCGACTAAACAATACGGCAGAAGCTCTTACGCTGGTCAACCAATTACGCACAGCCCGACTAGCAGCGCCACTGGCGACCATAACACTTGTTAATCCTTCCAACCTTTACGATGAAACCACTTTGTTGTCCGAACGTCAGAAAGAGCTGTATTGGGAAAGCTGGAGAAGAGAAGACCTGATTCGCTTTGGAGTGTTTTTAAAGCCCTGGGCTTTGAAAACAGCGGATGATCCCAAATATCTTTTGTTCCCGATTCCTGCCACACAGTTGGTGGCCAATCCAAACCTGAAACAAAACCCCGGATATTAAGAGCCGTCCTTTTCATAAACACGAAAGGTCATTTTGTAATGACCTTTCTTTTTGAAAGAAAACCACTATGAAGAATTTCTTTTTATGTGTGTTTCTATGCGCTGTTCTCCTGTTATCCTGCAGGAACAAAAAAACTTCGCAGCCCTTGTTCCGGTTAATGGAAAATACAGGTATTGATTTCAATAACAAAGTGGAAGATGACCGCAAGGAAAACAGTTTTCTTTTTCGCAATTTTTATAATGGCGGTGGCGTAGCCATTGGCGATATTAATAACGATGGCCTTGCTGATATTTTCTTTACCGCCAACCAGGGCAGCAATAAGCTCTATCTGAACAAAGGCAATTTCAGGTTTGAAGACATCAGCCAATCGGCCGGTATTGTTTCCAGTGATATGTGGAGCACCGGGGTAGTGTTTGTTGACATCAACAACGACGGCTGGCTGGACATCTATGTTTGCGCATCGGGCCATATGGGAACCGGTAAGCGAAAAAATAAATTATACATCAACAATCACAATTCCACTTTTACTGAAGAAGCGGCAAAATACGGACTGGATATTTCGGCTTACACCACGCAGGTTTCGTTTTTTGATTATGATATGGACGGCGACCTGGATTGTTTTATGATCAATAACAGTCCCATCCCGGTGAACCAACTAAACTATGCCAATCACCGCGATCTTCCGGAGCAGAACTGGCCGGTGGCTGATTTCTTAAAAGGCGGAGGCGATCATTTGTTTCGCAACGATAACGGACATTTCACAGAAGTAACGAAACAGGCCGGTATTCATGGATCGCTGATCAGCTTTGGACTGGGCGTCTCCATTGGCGATATTAATGGTGATGGCTATCCGGATGTTTTTGTTTCTAACGATTCGTACGAAAGGGATTATCTCTACATCAATCAAAAGAACGGAACGTTTAAAGATGAATTGGAGGATTGTATGCAGCATACCAGCTTTTCATCGATGGGAGCTGATATTGCTGATATTAATAACGATGGTTATCCCGATTTGTTCACTACCGATATGCTGCCCTTAAATGATTATCGCTTAAAAACCACAGGGGCATTCGATAACATAGACATCTTCAATGCAAAACTGAACGCAGGCTTTTATTATCAATACACGCAAAACTGTTTGCAACTGAATAATAAAAACGGGATGTTTTGCGACATTGCCAACTATGCCGGCGTTGATGCCACCGACTGGAGCTGGGGCGCCCTGATGTTTGATATGGACAACGATGGATGGAATGATATCTACGTGTGCAATGGCGTAAACCGTGATGTGACGAACCTTGATTTTATGAACTTCTTTGCCGATGAAACCTATCATCAAATGGTTTTGAGCGGAAAGAAAAAAGAAATTGACGGATTGCTCCGGCAAATTCCAAAAACGCCCCTGCCCAACAAAGTGTTTCACAATAATGGCAATCTAAAATTTTCGGATGTGGGAGCGCAATGGGGACTGGCACAAACTTCCTTTTCAAACGGAGCCGCTTACGGCGACCTGGATAATGACGGCGATTTGGATCTGGTGGTAAACAATATCAACCAGCAGGCTTTTGTGTACCGGAATAATTCGAGGGAGATCAATCACAATAATTACATCGGCATTGTTTTAAAAGGAAAGGATAAAAACCGGTTTGCTGTTGGAAGCAGGGTAACCGTTTTTGCAGGCAATCAGATCTTCACAAAAGAAAATTTTCCAAGCCGGGGCTTTCAATCCTCTGTGGATTATAAAATGATCATTGGCCTTGGAAAGATTTCCCTGATTGATTCGATGATTGTTACCTGGCCGGATCGCAGCTTCACGAAGTTTGAGAATGTGGCCATCAATCAAACCAAGATCATTCAGCAGGATGATGAAAAAAATAAGCGGCCCGATTTCATTCAAACGCATGAACAACCGATCTTTCTTTCTGTAAAAACGGATTTTGAAAAGCACCGGGAAAATGATGTGATTGATTTTTACGGGGAGCGCAACATTCCAAGACTATTGTCCCGCGAAGGTCCCAAAGCAGCCGTTGGGGATTTGAATGGAGATGGACTGGAGGATGTAGTAATTGGCGGCACGCCCAATCATCCGGCACAAGTCTATCTTCAGTCGGCAGATGGAAAGTTTTTGAAGAAAGAAGAAAAAGCCATTGAGCAGTTCCAAAGTTTTGAGGACGTTGCCCTTTTGTTGTTCGATTGCGATGGCGATGGTGATCTTGATCTTTTGATTGGTCCCGGTGGCAATGATGCTATGCCGAATAGCCGTGAACTGCAACTTCGCTTGTTCAAAAATGATGGCAAAGGAAATTTTAGTCTCGATGCGGCTGCGTTTCCCAGCACGGGAATGAACATTTCCGTTGCCAT
>JAGIAB010000108.1 GCA_017745135.1 Flavisolibacter sp. | reverse complement strand
ACAAATCTGGTGAAAGAAAGGTTGAAAGCCATAATTCTCCAGCAAACTTTTGATACAGTTGTGGGCCAGAAGCATATTACTACTACGCTCAAAAATGCAATCAAAAATCACCAGCTAGCGCATGCATTTTTGTTTTGCGGTCCCAGGGGTGTGGGAAAAACCACTTGTGCAAGAATTTTAGCCAAAACCATCAATTGCGAAAATCCAACTCCTGATGGAGAAGCCTGCAATCAATGCCATTCCTGTAAATCTTTTAATGAGGGCACTTCCTTAAACATCCACGAACTCGATGCTGCTTCCAATAACTCGGTAGATGATATCCGGAGTTTAGTGGAGCAGGTCCGGTTTGCGCCCCAGGCAGGTAAATACAAAGTGTACATCATCGACGAGGTGCACATGCTTTCCCAATCGGCATTCAATGCTTTTTTGAAAACATTGGAGGAGCCGCCGCCTTATGCCATTTTTATTTTGGCAACAACAGAAAAGCATAAAATCCTTCCAACTATTTTAAGCCGTTGCCAGATTTTTGATTTTAAAAGAATTACACTCCAGGATACAGTCGATCATCTGCAGGGCATTGCCAATAAAGAACACATCAAAACAGAAGAAACTGCCTTGCAACTCATTGCTCAAAAAAGCGAAGGTTGCATGAGGGATGCCTTGAGTATTCTTGATAAAATTGTAAGCTTTACCAATGCCGAAGTAACGTATGAGAATACGATCGAGCATTTGAACATTCTGGATGCCGACTATTATTTCAAGCTCATTGATTGCATGCTCGACCAGGACCTTGCCGGTGCCATGTTGTTGTATGACGACATTGATAAAAAAGGCTTCGAAGGGGATATGGTGTTGAATGGTTTTGCAGAGTTTATCCGCAATCTTTTGATCTGTAAAGACGAACGTGTAGCCGGTTTGCTTGAAGTGGTAGAATCGTTCAAACAGCGTTATACTGAAACGGCAAAGAGAACTGAAGCCGGTTACCTGGTTTCCGCACTCAATATTTTAAATGAAGCAGAGATCAATTACCGTGCAGCCAGAAACAAACGCCTGCATGTTGAATTAGTTCTTATTAAACTTTGTTACTTAAAACAAGCTTTGGAAATAACAGCCAATGGCGCTGCTGTTGATAAAAAAAAAATAACTGACTCTTCAAAAGCGGTTGCTTTTAAAACCATTCAGCCCATTGCTTCGCCGGTAAAGACAATCGTTAAGCCAGAGACTAAAACATCTGGTGATGCTATTGCAGAACCCAGCGCAGCAAAACTTATTATTGAGACGAAGCCGGAAAAGAAAGCGGCTGAACCAGTTCAAAAAAAAGTTGTTGAAACTGTCCAGGAGCCCAAAACAAATTACAACGGTAAAAGCAATGGAAATGGCAAACCCAAGTTAGGCTCACTGGAAGCACTTCGCCAAAAGATTAAAGAAGAGAATTGCAGTGATGAAGAGATTATAGACCATCCACTGGAAATGGATAAGCTCAAAAATGCATGGGGCCTTTACATTAATCAGTTGAAGGAAAACAAAAACCCTGCGTGGACGAGTTTTGAGCTAGCGCAATTGAACATTAAAGACAACAATAGTTTTGAAGCGGTTGTCAATAATAATATTCACCAAAAATTCCTGGAGTTTGAAAGAAATAAAGTTTCTGAATTTCTTCAAAAGGAATTGTGCAATCGTCAAATACTTTTTACGATCACATTGGTTGAAGGACAACAGGAAACTATTATTAAAGACCTGCCTCTTTCTTCAAGAGAACAGTATCAGAAAATTATTGAACAGTATCCGCTGGTGAAAGAGTTGAAAGATAAATTGAGGTTGGAGTTGGATTACTGATGTGTCGTTTCTTTCCACTTGCTTATTCAATAACGATGAGAAAATAAAGGCGCTTCGGATTGTGATGATAAGAATTACCGAACGTAGAAGTGAGTGACACAACAGGCGTTGATAGTAGCAATTAAGTTAAGTACATAAAAAACTCCGCTCAAAAATGAACGGAGTATATTTTTTATCTACTCAAAAACATCTATTACTATGGGAAAATTCCAAGTTCCGCATAGCTGGTTCCTACCTTATTGATCGCAACCACATACGCTGCAGTACGCATATCCGGTATCTGCGGATTTCTTCTCCACTCGTCCATGATCTCTCGTGTTGCAGTGATCATCGTTTCTTCCAAACCACTGTACACTAAGTCTACTTCTTCAGCGCCATGCATGATGAACTCTCTTTCTTTGTCGTTCACCGATCTTCCGGTCAGTTCTTCAATCTGTCCCAGGATGTGGGTGTTCATATTTTCGGTAAAGCGTTTTTCCATTCTTCCGTAACGAACGTGACTTAAGTTTTTCAGCCACTCGAAATAAGAAACCGTTACACCACCTGCATTCAGATACATGTCGGGCACCACCAGGGTTCCTTTTTGTGCAAACGCCTCATCTGCCTCGGGAGTTAAAGGACCATTGGCGCCTTCACCAATAATCTTTGCTTTTACCTTTGGCGCATTTTCCCCGTTAATCACATTTTCCAATGCGGCCGGGACTAGAATGTCGCAATTGTATTCCAACGCATCGGTATTCTTTGCAAAATTTTTAGCGCCAGGAAAATTTAAAATAGAACCAGTGGATTTACGATGTTCGAAAACAGCTTCAACGTTCAATCCGTTTTCACTGTAAATAGAACCTTCGTATTCGGCGAGGCCAATGATTTTTGCACCTGCCTTTTGGAAGAATTTAGCGGCGTGGTAGCCCACATTACCCAATCCTTGCACGATCACCGTTTTTCCTTCAATACCTGTGCTCAATCCAAGTTTTTGCATTACATCGGGCATGCTGCACACCTCGCGAATGCCATAAAATATTCCAAGGCCAGTGGCTTCCCTTCTTCCGCGAACACCACCTTGTGTAACAGGCTTACCGGTTACACAACCTGCAGCATCAATTTCACCGGGACGCAAGCTTGCATAGGTATCTACAATCCAGGCCATTTCCCTTTCGCCGGTTCCGTAATCAGGGGCAGGAACATCGGTACCGGGGCCTATAAAATTTTTCTTTACCAGTTCGGCAGTATAGCGGCGTGTGATCTTTTCCAGTTCATACACCGAATATTTTCTTGGATTGATTTTGATACCGCCTTTTGCACCGCCAAAGGGAACGTTTACAATAGCGCATTTATAGGTCATTAATGCAGCAAGCGCCATTACTTCGTCCTGGTTTACTTCGCCGGCAAAACGAATACCGCCTTTACATGGAGTTTTGTGATGTGAATGTTGTACGCGATAGGCTTCGATGACTTCTATGCGGCCGTCATCCATGCGCACAGGAAATTTAATTTGATAAACAGCATTACAGGCCTTGATCTGTTCTAAAATCCCGGGATCCCATTTTGTGAAATTAGCAGCTTTATCGAAGCTCTTCTCTACAGCTCCGAAAAAACTATAGTTTGCAATCGTTGACATGTGTTATTTATTTAGTGATGAATCTTAGATTCTTTTTCCAGTCTTGTTAATTTCCTGTCGAGGCGAATAAGGTAAAGTATAATGCCAATAAAAATGGTAACCAGCACGGCAACTACAATATAAATTTTTCCGTTGCTGCGCATTTCGTTTGCCATCTCCTGGGCAAAAACTGCATAATTGCAAATAAGAAGGAAGAAGGATAAAATAATTTGCTTGATCATTTATAGAATGTTTTTTCTTTTAAGTTCTTCATCCGCACTTTCAGGCTGGCGATCCACACTCCCAATAAGGTCCATCCGATTACAGCAGGATAGAATACTACCCGCATTCTTGCATCAATATCTTTTGGATTTAATGCAGGGTTGCCTTCTCCGCCGGGATGCAAACTTTCCAGCAATCTTGGAATGATCCAGATGGAAGGGAACAATAAGGCAAATGCAAAAATGTTATACACGGAACTGATTCTTGCCTTTTTATCGATGTCCTCAATGGAATCTCTTAATACCAAATAAGCAAAATAGACGAGCAGGGCGATGGCCGCACCAATTAGCTTTGGATCTTTTGCTATGGAGGCAAAGGACGCGGATGCAGGATTATTAGGATCGGCCCAGGTAAAAGAAGCCCAGATCATTCCCGTGCTGTAACCCAGCACACCGAAAACAATTCCAACCACTGCATATTGCCTGGCAAGGTTGTCGTATTTAAGATTGTTTGTTGACAGATATTTTACGGCATTTACAACAGATACTGTAAAAAGTATCATCATGCTAAACCACATGCTTACGTGGTAATAAAGATTGCGAATGGATTCCTGAATGACTTCTCTTGCCGGTACATCCATTAGAAAGCCACCAATAATTGCGTAAAGGAGTAAAAGAACGCACAATATCTTCCACCAGGATTTATTCATACTTGTTGCCAGCCATTGGCGTTTGATTGGCAGCAAAATTAAGGGTAAAGTGCAGATTCGCTAATAGGCGGAGCAAAATGGGAGAGTGATAATCAGCTTGCAATAGCCGTTCGATCATCAGTCCTTCCAAAGAAAAGGAAACAGGATAACGGAAAGCAGGATCACCAAAAGATTGGAAGTGAGTAATAAAACAATATTCACTACAGGAATGGCAGCAGATGCATCAAACACGGTTCCTGATACTTTCATCAGCATCAATAGTTGCGGAATAATGATGGGGAAACCAAGAATAGCCATGATGGCTGCGTTTTGTTGAGCCTTGGCTGCAATAGCTGCCAAAAAAGTAAATACCAGACTTAAGCTCCATCCGCCTAAAAATACCAGGCCGATGAAAACAGCAGAACGCTCAACCGGGTAATTCATGAACAGGGCAAACAGTATAAAACTGAGTGCACTCATTACCAACATTAAAACGGAATTGAACAGGAGCTTCGCCAAAATAAAATTTACAGGACTGGTGATGGATTGATAATAAAGCATGCGGTTCCTGCTTTCCTGTAAAAAACTTTTGGCAACGGCATTAATGCTAATAAAAAGCTGGATGATCCAAAACAAGCCGTTCCATGTACCAGGATCAGGGTTTTCAATCGACATGAACAAAACAAAAATAGTGGCGCCTACATACAGCAATACGCCATAAAAAGAATACTGCTGCCGTATCTCCAGCAGGAGATCTTTTTTAAATAGGGTCCATATTTGTTTGGAAGAAGGAATGGTAAAGTTTTTGCGAAAGTAACTGAATCATTTTTTTGCGCACAATGAAGAATGTAATTTGTTGAACAATCGATTTTATGAAAGCATACCTGTCACTTTCAATGCTGTTTCTTATTGTTTTGATAAATGCATGTAACAATGAAAAGACTGAAAAGCAAACAAAAGATCAGCCAACAGTAAAGGATACCGTCGTTGCTGTAGAGAAACTGCCTTCCATAGAAAAAGAATTCGATACTATGAACATAAAACCTGCGGAGGAATCGGTTTTGCTGAAATTCAATTTTCAAAAAGGCAAAACCTACAATTATACCATGAGCTTCGATGTGTCTCAAAAAAGGGGTGATCAGTTAAGAGGAAGCACAATGAAATGGAACTACGACATGCAGGTAATTGGTGAAAAAGCAGGCCTTAAAACCTTAAAGACCACATACAAAAGAATTGATATGACGATGAACATGGGCAATGACCAAAAAATGGAGTTTAGTTCAGAAAAGGAAATAGAGGCCATGGACTTTATGCAATTGCCCTCAAGAATGTTCAAAATTGTGAAAGGCAAAAGTTTTACCATGCAGGTGAACGAAAAAGGTGAAGTGGTTTCGGTGACCGGTTTTGATAAGATTGGTGAAGCTGTGGTGAGCGAGGCGGGCTTGCCTGAGGAAATGAAACCGATGCTTCGACAAAACTTCCAGCAACGGTTTAATGATGATGCAGTGAAACAAATGTTCACACAAACGTTTGAAATTTTTCCAAACAAGCCTGTAAAAATTGGTGATAGCTGGAAGACGAATACAAATATTATGAAGCAGGAGGTATCAACGGTTTATACGGTGAAAAATATTAAAGACAACCGTGTTTTTCTTACCGGCACATCAAAAATTAAATCGGATGATGGTAAAAATCAGGGCACTCAAACAAGCAAGCTCATTATTGATACTAAAACCGGATTAATGCTCGATGGGGCTTTTGATCAAAAAAGCGAGGATGGCAACTCAACTACAAAAAGCCGGATCGTTGGTAAAGAGCTTTAATCCAGGGCTCCATCTAATGTGTAGCAGACACGGCATCTCGGTTCATAGGCATTCTTAGCTCCCAACATTACCTGTTCTTCATTTGGGATAATACGGTAAGAATAGTTTGCGATGTTCCCGCACTTCACACAAATTGCATGGAGCTTGGTAACATAATCGGCCTTGGCCATCAAAAAAGGCATTTGCCCGAAAGGCTTGCCCATAAAATCCATATCCAGCCCGGCAACAATTACACGAACACCACGCTTGGCTAACTCATCGCAAACATTGGTGATCTGGTCGTCAAAAAATTGGGCTTCGTCCAATCCAACCACGTCAACGTCCTGTGTCATTAATAAAATAGTTTGTGAATTATCAATGGGGGTGGAGTGAATATGATTCTCGTCATGCGAAACAATTTTTATTTCATCATAACGAACATCAATAGCAGGTTTAAAAATTTCAACTTTAAGATTGGCAATTTTGGCTCTTTTCAATCTTCGTATCAGTTCTTCGGTTTTGCCTGAAAACATGGAACCGCATATCACCTCGATCCACCCACGGCGCTCTCCTTTTAAATTCGGTTCGATAAACATTTGAGAAAATTAGGGGCTTGATTGATACTATTTACAAACTCTTAGTAATTTTAGGCATATCTTTTCGTTATCAGGATATCCTATTTGTTAAACAGCGAAAGTACCAATTACCATGGAAAGAATCCAGGCACTTATTGACAAGTTGTACCAACAGAAACAGCAAAACAGTAACCCCGCGCAATTGCTCTTTACTGTTCAACTCCTGCAATCAGAACTTTTAAAACTTCAGCAAAAGAATGGCACACTGGGCACCGCAAAAGTTGCCGTAACACTCCCGGTGAATATGAATTTTTCTGAAGAAGTGATTAAAAATGCCATTGTGGAAGAAAAGGAAGAACCTGTAGTTGAAAAGGAAGAATCTGTTGTAGTTGAACCCGTACTTTCCAAAATTGAGATTGAGCAACCGGTAGAGCAATCTTCTTATCAGGCAAAGGAATATAGTTTACGCAGACCTGTAGTTACTGAAGAAGTAGTTTCAGAAGAAACTGTATCCCGCTATGCGCCTCAACCTCAACAAGTGTTGAACCCGGCATTCAGCTCAGTGGTGGAAACCCCAACCTTAGCACAGTACCAGCCAAAGAGAGAAGTGAATGAAGCCATTGCTGAAAAAAAAGAATCATTGAACGACCGTTTGAAGCAGGACAAAACAGAGGTAGCACATGTGTTGAAAGAAACGCCGATAAAAGATCTTCGCAAAGGAGTTGGTATTAATGACCGCTTCACTTTTGTAAGGGAATTATTCCGCGGTGATGATGCTTTCTATGAAAGAAGCATCAAAACCATCAACAGCTTCCATATTTTTTCGGAAGCTGAATACTGGATCAACAGGGAATTGAAATACAAGATTGGTTGGGATGAGGATAAAGAAGTGGTAAAGCATTTCTATCAATTGGTAAGAAGGCGGTTTTCCTGAATGAACTGAAGGATTTTTTGAGTAGCACCTGTATTTTTCTCAACATAATTTTTAGCAGCCTCGCCTGCTTTAGATAATTCGGATGGGTCATTTAAAAGATGGTCCATTTTTGTTTTCAATTCTTCTGCATTGGTAATGCTGAATGCAGCACCTTCTTGAATCAGGTCTCTTGCTTCTTTGAATTTATGATAGTTTGGTCCGAATAGAACGGGCCTGCCATACACAACAGCTTCCAGTGTGTTATGAATGCCTGATTTAAACCCTCCTCCAACATAAGTTACCGTAGCATAGTAATAAAGTTTTGAAAGCAAACCTATACTGTCAATGATCAGTGTTTTGGCGCCGGCCAATTTTTTTTGAAGGTCTTTTTCCTGTTGGTCATTAATGGAGTTCCAGATGGAACTTGTTGCTACTTCGCCATGAGTAAATAAGCTTTTTAGTTCTGAATACAGCACACACTCCGGAAACAACCGTTGCAATTTGAGGATGTGGTCTTTCTTTATTTCATGCGGAGCGATCACAATTTTTACAGAACTGCCTTTAACATAAGAAGATAAAATTTCTTCATCGCCTTCCCAGGTGCTGCCGGCTACAATGGTCTTGCTTTCTCCAATAAATTCTTTTAGTAAAGGAACTTCAGAAAAATTACCGGCAATCTTTTTCACTCGGTCAAATCTTGTATCTCCGCTTAAACTGCAATGCTGAATGCCGTTTGCTTTCAAAAGATCAAGCGAGTTTTTATCCTGCACAAAAATCTGCCTGAACAGAAACAACATCTGCCTGTAAAACTTCCCATATCTTTTAAAGAACAATTGTTCCTTCCTGAAAATGGCCGAAACCATAATCAGGGGAATGTGATGGAAGGCTACAGCAGATAAATGATGGTGCCAGTACTCATATTTTACAAAAACAACCAGTTCAGGTTTAATTAATTCAACGAAATGTTTGGCGTTCTTTCTTGTATCTGCCGGCAGATAAGTAATGATGTCTGCGTACGGGTATTTTTTTGCCGCACTATAACCCGAAGGAGAGAAAAAGCTAACGACTATTTTATGTGAAGGATAAACCCTTTTCATTTCTTCGATCAGGGGTTTTCCTTGTTCAAATTCCCCGGCTGAAGCACAATGAAACCAGATGGTTTTGTCATCACCGGTAATCTTTGCTGATAGTTCTTCAAATAAATTTTTCCTGCCGCCGACCCATTCTTTGGCCTTTGGATTCCAGAGGGAAACCATACGAATTGCCAAAACATACAGACGGATAAAAAGG
>JAGIAB010000107.1 GCA_017745135.1 Flavisolibacter sp. | reverse complement strand
GGTGGATACTATGCACAGTATAACCAGCTTACCAGCGATGTTCGCTGGCAGGGATCTTCTTTAGGTTCAGGTGCTACTGCTAACGTAATTACCTATAATGGTACTACTGCAGTCGTACCTAATTATAATACTGCAGCTCCGGCAGCTAATATCAGTTGGGAAAAAACTCCTCAGATGAATCTTGGCCTTGATGCCAGTTTCCTGAGAGATCGCTTTGCGCTGAACCTTGACTATTATATTAAGGATTCAAGGGAAATTATTTTCAGTGTACCAGTTCCCATCACCTCCGGCTACTCTTTGGCACAAAACAATTTTGTTGACATTCGAAACAGAGGTGTTGAGATTACATTGAATACAAATAATCTCTCTAACCGCTCAAAATTCAGATGGAGAACTACATTCAACGTTGCGTTCAACAAAAATTTTGTAACCAAACTTCCAGCGGGTAACAGGGATTTTGTATTTGGACCACCATGGTTACAACGTACACTTACAATAGGACAACCACTTTATGCATTTCTTGCGTGGCGAGTACCCGGTGTGTATTCAACAATTGATGATGTGCCTGTAGATCCTCTGACAGGGCAACGTATCCGGTGGGAAAGCAGTAATAATTTCTTTGGCGCAGGCGATGGAATGAAAATGGATGTTAACGGTGACTATAATATAACAGCCTTGGATAAAGTTAATATGGGAGATCCGCAGACCAGGGTTTATGGAGGGCTAATCAATAATCTTACTTATAAGGGATTTTCACTTAGCATTCTTACTTCATTCGTTTCAGGTAGAAAACTTTGGAATGGATACCTGTCCGACAAATTAAATGGTGCTTCAAGAGGACAGTTTACAGATTGGGGTCCCATTTCAGGGCCAGCAGCAGAATTCAATGGCCTGAATTTCTGGCATGCTCCAGGTGATGTGGCAGGACTGCCTTCCCTATTTGCACCTTCGGTAGATAACTGGCATATAGCCCAAAGTTTATTTATAGAAGACGCCAGTTTCGTAAGGATCAAGAATGTAAATATTGGTTACATGCTTCCAGACAAAATTGCTCATAAACTAAAATTGAAATCAATCAGAATTTATAGCGTAATGGACAATTTGAAAGTTTTCTATAATGCTACAGTACCTGATCCTGAACTGGTATCACCGGACGGATATACTAACGGTAATGATTATCCATTGCCTAAGAAATTCACATTTGGACTGGACATTCAACTTTAAAAAACTCATTATGAAGAGAATTCTGAATATCACACTATTCTGTTTATTGGCTTTTATCTTTCTTTCTTCCTGTAAAAAGTTCCTGGAAAAAAGACCCATCAACCAGGCAACGGATTCCAACTTCTGGACCAATGAAGCGGAAGCCAATAATGGGGTTGCAGGAGCTTATGCTATGTTACGCACCGCCATGAATGAAATGGGATTTGCTCATTATTATTACGGCGATTTCTCAACCGATGAATTTTTAGTTCCACCAGCCGGAGAGGACTATCAACAAATTAACCGTATTGAATGGAATTTCTTTGTGGCAACAACAGAACTTCACCGGGCAATGATACGGTTGCGCCGCTGGGATAATTTTTACCGTGCTGTTGACCAATCTAACAGATGCCTTGAGTTTATTGGAAAAATACCCTTGGATAAGTTTACATCTACAAATAAAACGGAAGCTAAGAATGCATTACTGGGCGAGGCGTATTTTATTAGGGCATTTACCTATTTCTACATGTCACGTATATGGGGCGATGTTCCTCTTTCCACAGAATTTATTGCTGACGCAGCGAAAGCAGTAAACCTTCCCCGAACACAACAAGCACTGGTTCTAAACCAATGCATAAAAGACTTGGAAACAGCTATTGGACTGATGGCCTGGAAGCCCAATTTTACAACCAGCCGGGCTATTCGCGTTAGCCGTGGTGCGGCGTATGCTTTGTTGGCGCATATTTATGCATGGAAGGGTGACTATGCTAAAGTAATACCGGCTGCAGATTCTGTAATTGCTAAGGGTGGATATACTTATGTAAACAGAGCCAACCAAGCTACCTACTTAAGTATGTTTAAAGGGAATTCAACTGAAGGCATTTTTGAAATTTCCCAGAATGCCAATAATGAAGGATCTGCCATTGCAACATCTTATGGAACCATTATTAATAATGTTGCCGGCAGAACATTAAAGTCTCCTTATTTGGCTACCAATACAGGAAATTCTTATTTTCCGTTAGATAGAACAACTTTGTCGACACTGTTTCCGGATAATGCAGATTCTAACGATTATCGTCGCAAGAACGGATTCGCATTCTGGGGTACCACGGACCCGATTACAATTAAATACTCTTCCGGTGTAATATATTCAGGTACTAACAATACATCACCTCTTAGTCTGCACAATATTGTTGTTTTCCGTCTGGCAGATATTGCTCTTTTGAAAGC
Source organism: Flavisolibacter sp. (assembly GCA_017745135.1). Taxonomy (GTDB): domain Bacteria; phylum Bacteroidota; class Bacteroidia; order Chitinophagales; family Chitinophagaceae; genus Flavisolibacter. The sequence goes on along the minus strand of JAGIAB010000107.1, from coordinate 6,510 downwards.
CGAAGCTTTAGCAGCCACGTCTGATTTTGGTGGAGCGAGAACAATCTTGAACCAGATCCGGACCCTCAATAATGTTTCTCCTTATACTGGCTCCGACAATACATTGTTTGCCGCTGTAATCGACGAAAGGACGAGAGAGTTATTTCTGGAAGGACATCACTTCTACGATCTTGTCAGGCTTGGCAAAAAAACAAATGGGGCAGACCTTAGGTTCAACGGAAGTTCGGGAGCAGCTCGAATGGATAATGCTCAATTCCAACAGGGGAAATATTATTGGCCTGTGGACCCGATCACCATAATAAGTAATCCATTGGTAACACAAACTCCTTATTGGGCTGACAAAATGTAAAACTTAATCGTGTATGAAAAAATACTATAAATATATTTTTCCTTCCATTCTTGTTTTGATAATAGCCATCTCCTGTAAGAAAAAGGACTATTTAACAGATAGCGGTGTTCATAATCCCGTTACGCCACTATCTAATTATGACTATCTAAAGCAAAATTCCTGGAAACTATTTGATACACTTCTTTTGATTGTAGATAAGTTTAATTTAAAAGAAGAAGTAAACGAAGCAAAAACATTTTTTGCACCGACCAATTATTCAATCAATGCTTTTATGACGGCAAGACTGAATGAACGGCTGGCAACAAGTTCCAGTGCTACTTATCCGCTCGACACCTTGTACAAGTATATCACTGCTGATTCAATAAGGCAATACATGTTTAGTGATAAAATTACACTTAATGATATCGGGGAAGATGAAACCAAATTATTTACAAGCCGGGGAAAGGTTTCTCATGGTGTATTTAAAGAGTTGCAGAGGGCCAACGCCTATACTCAGTATACGAATAATCCAACGTACTTGTTGTACTTAGTAAAGGTAAGAGGAAGCTTGGATGTTCCCGGTGTAACGCCCCCAGTAGGAGAGGAAGACATCCGTGTTCGTTGTCAAACTACCGGCGTGCAAACTTCTAACGGCTCAACTATACTGCATGTGCTGAATAATCAGCATCAGTTTATCAGATTTTAATGCAATTAATCATTAAAAGAAAAGGACTCAAATGAAAATCAAAATAATTATCAGTTGTTTTTTATGTGCAGTTATTTTGTGCTTTTGTAAAAAACAAGATGTCGGCTTTTTAAGCGATAAACTTTTTTACCGGGCAAATCCGCTCGTGGCAATCAAAGGCAGAGTAACTACGTCTGCACCATTGGAAGTCGACGGGTCCACACAACCCTTAAATGTGAAGTTGATAAATGTAAGAGGCGAGAGCGGACAAAATATAGACGCTTTAACCAAAGAGTATGAAATAGCAATCTACAAGGCTGAAATCAGAGCTACTGATACTACACTGGACATGATAAAAAGTAAATTGGGATTTGCTAATTATAAACCCTTTAATGTTAACTCAATTGGAGGCAGACTGGAAGTAACACCGGCTTCCGTTTTTGTTGATACAGGGAATTATGTTTTCGATATTGAAGTTTCTAACGTACGTGGAGCTAAAACTATCAATAACGTTAGCAAGCTAAGGATCACCCCGTCTACGCCATTCACTATTACACGTACCGGATTTGTAAGTACGTCTACTCCCAACCAGGAAGTAACTTTCGTTAGCCTGGCTGCATCAGCTATAACAACTACGGTAACAAGAATTGATGGCCCTAATAAGATCATAATAAAATTTGTAGATAAAAACAATGTGCCGTTTAAGCCATCCGCAGGCGAAGTAATACCAAGGCCAAATAGCGGGGCTACAATCCGATATCATTTTGGCCAGTTTGATCCCTATTATGCCGTTGAAAAAACCGATACGGCATTTGTATATCAGTATCCGGAAAAGCTTCCTGCATTTCCGCTTTACTCCCTGGGAGGCATTAATGTGTTTACGAACTTTTATAGAATACCTAACACGGTCAATAGTTTGAACTTGAATTTGAACCCTGAGTTCGGCGTTCGCTTTTTCCCTTTCGATAAACCTTATGTAACAGGTACTTTCGTTATTACAAATAAGCTAAATACCGTAACTAGAAATTAATGCATGGGTATAATATGATTCATAACTACATAATATTATAAACGAATGAGAATGAGTTTATGGGTCCGTAGTGGTGTGTCGCTTAAATATTCAAAGGTCAGTAACAGTGTATTAAAGCAGTTGAAACTACATTTATTCAAAATAGTCAGAGGGAAATACAATTCGTATTAATCATTTATAATTCAGTGGAAAATGAATAGTTGCCAAAAAAGGAGTTCCATAGGTGTAGCTTTTGTGTTGAGTAATTGTTTTTTGATAGCACAACAAAAAAATGCCGACTACCCCATCCAGCCCGTTGCTTTTACTCAGGTTCATGTGCATGACCATTTTTGGGCGCCGAAAATGGAATTGAACGCGAATGTTACCATCCCCTATGTTCTTCAAAAATGCAGGGAGACAGGCCGAGTCGATAACTTTCTGAAAGCGGCAGGCAAAATGCCTGTTGGCAAAATCACCGAATATCCTTTCGATGATACGGATATTTATAAAGTAATTGAAGGTGCTTCTTATGCTTTACAGGTAAAGAAAAATCCTGAGCTGGAAAAGTCTTTGGATACCTTGATCGCCATTATTGCTGATGCACAGGAGCCGGATGGTTATCTCTACACCTTCCGCACCATGAAGCCTGAAAAATTACATCCGTGGATCAGTCCAAAACGCTGGGAAAAGGATCCTGACCTAAGCCACGAATTATACAACGTAGGCCATCTGTATGAAGCAGCAGTTGCACACTATCTCGCAACCGGGAAAAAATCTTTTTTGAATATCGCTATAAAAAATGCTGATCTCCTTGTAAAAGATTTTGGTCCTGGTAAAGCAGAATATTTCCCCGGTCACCAGGTAGTGGAAATGGGCCTTGCAAAAATGTACAGGATTACCGGCAAAAAAGAATATCTCGATCTGGCGAAATTCTTTTTAGACATCCGGGGCAGTGGAAAAATCAGGGGATCTCAATATAGTCAATCACATAAACCAGTGACTGATCAACATGAAGCAGTAGGTCATGCGGTTCGTGCAGCCTACATGTATACCGGTATGGCTGATGTTGCAGCATTAACAGGCGATCAAAAATATTTGAGGGCTATTGATGATATCTGGAACGATGTTGTGCAAACAAAACTTTATTTAACAGGAGGCATCGGCGCTACCGGAGCCGGTGAAGCATTTGGCGAGCCTTATCAACTACCGAATATGTCGGCCTATGCTGAAACCTGTGCTTCCATAGCAAGTGTGTACTGGAACAACCGCATGTTTTTGATGCACGGCGATTCCAAATACATTGATGTGATGGAAAGAGTTTTATACAACGGATTGCTTTCGGGTATATCACAGGATGGCAAGCGTTTCTTTTATCCGAATCCATTGGCATCTATGGGTCAGCATCAACGTTCTGCATGGTTTGGTTGTGCCTGTTGTATTTCTAATGTTACACGTTTTATGCCTTCGGTTCCTGGCTATGTGTATGCGCAGAATAAGAATGATCTCTATGTAAATCTTTTCATGTCCAATAAAGCGGACATCAAATTGCCTGCAGGCTCTGTTTCAATTGAACAATCAACAGATTATCCCTGGAATGGAAAGGTAAATATTGCAGTCAGTCCGCAAAAGTCTTCAGCATTTGCATTACACATTCGCATACCAGGATGGGCAAGGCAGGAAGCAGTGCCGGGGGATTTATATCGCTTCGCAGATAACGCTTCTAAACCAATAAGCATTTCCTTAAATGGAAAAAAATTGGATTACAAAACGGAGAAAGGCTATGCAGTAATCAATCGTACCTGGAGCAAAGGCGACAAAGTGGAAATTGATTTTCCAATGGAAGTAGAAAAAGTTTTGGCCAATGAAAAGGTAGAGGACGACAAAGGAAGATTTGCGCTGCAAAGAGGTCCTATTGTTTATTGCATAGAAGGTCCTGATAATGTCGACAAAACTGTACAAAACATTATGGTAAACGATAAGACACCGGTGAGAGAAACATTTAATAAAGACTTGCTCAATGGTGTTTTGGTGTTAACAGCACAGGGCAATGCAACAAAACGCCAGTTGAATTCTGATGTTTTATTAAAGTCAGAGCAACAGGTGAATGCCATCCCATACTATGCATGGAATAACAGGGGCTCTGGCGAAATGGAAGTATGGATTCCTTATACAGAAGCGGCTGCACGTCCGAAGCCGGCACCAACAATCGCCACAAAAAGTAAGATATCATCTTCTCTAAATAACCAGCGCATGCAAAATGCATTGAATGACCAGTATGATCCTAAGAACTCAAATGATCATTCTGCCATTTATCTGCATTGGTGGCCAAAGAAAAACACACTGGAGTGGATACAGTATGATTTTGACCAGGAGTACACAGTCTCTGAATCAAGTGTATATTGGTTTGATGATGGCCCTTTTGGTGGTTGCCGTATTCCTGCTTCATGGAAAGTATTGTATAAGGATGGCGACAAATGGGTGCCGGTAAAAAACCTTACGCCCTATGAGATTTCAAAAGACAAATACAACGGTATTCGTTTTGAACCTGTAAAAACAAAAGCACTACGTATGGAGGTGCAGCTTCCCGAGGATTTTGCTACAGGCGTGCATGAATGGAATGTAAAATAAAATGATTAATCAGTGAAGCCCTTGTTAAGTGCAAGGGTTTCTTTTTTAAGATTATAACCTAACTGACTGAATAAGCGTAACCGATAGTAACAATCAAAAAAGATTGCCGGCACCAATCCAAAGTGGGAAATGGTATGAGATTACCTTAGAAGTAGGATACGATAAAGTGGATTGTTATTTGGATGGAAAACTATTGATGACATACACCGAGCCCCAGAAGTTTTTCAGCATTGAAGGCAGGGACAACAAAACAGGGGATTTGATTGTGAAAGTAGTGAATGCATCAGATAGACCTTATAAAGCTACATTGAAAATTGAGGGTGCTGAAATTAAAGGAGATGCCCAGGTGATAACATCAACTGCAGATTCTCCGGCAGCCGAGAATTCGCTTAGCGAACCAAAGAAATATGTACCAGTATCCACACGGGTTTCAAACATAGCAAACGAATCGGAATTAGAATGTAAACCTTACTCTATCATGTTTGTAAGGTTGCAGGATAAAGCATGGAAGAAACAGTGAAATATGTAAGACTGGATAAAGGCAATTCTACATTTGATAAATACCTCTCATCGGATAAAAAAAGAGAAGAATCGGATAAATTTCAAGAATTTAGGTGGTTTTTTTGTTTGTATGTTTATTGGAGTACATTAATTATATCTCAGTTAACCTTGGCTTTCTTACAAAAATCAAATTAATAACTGTTATGAGAAATGTTCCCAATCTTCAGTCTGTCTCTCAGTTCATCTCTAGGCTTCTGTTTGTTTCAACAATATCTTTTATTCTTTGTTGCTGTACCCGCTCTGCGGAACAATTAAATGAAATTAACAATTTAGAAATGAAGTTTAGGAACTTAAATCTTAAAATAAGACCGTTAAGTGATAAAGAAGTTGCTGCAAACAAATTGAAAGGCTTTAAAGATTGGCATGAACTTGAAAAATACCTTAGTAATTTGAAAAAAGATACCGTTTATATTGTAAACCCAAAATTTACCCTAAAAGAAGTTGCCTCTAAAGCAGCGCCAGGAGCTCAGCGAACCACTGGTGTTCATACTTACCAGTATATGGGTACAAGTTATGTCAATTATATGGATGTATACTATTTTGCCTATATTACTTATCAATCAAATGGAAATACCGCAACTAATACAATTACCGATGTTTCAAGTGTAACTTCCTCAGCTTCTACAATATCATGGACATCAAGTGGCGTCTTTTATGATAGCAGGTTCGAACGAAAATATACACATCTCTCTGGCACAGGAAATATTGCTGGAAGTGGATCTACGCTTTATCTTGACTGGTCTGGAAAAATAGACGATACAGAAACTGGTGTTGTTATGGGTTATGAGTGGGAGATAAGTAGGACTACAACACTTATATTAGCTTCCGACCAAGTATCATCTTCATCGCTCCCGTTTTATATTGATTAATTAATTACCTTTCATCTATCTCGTTCTTTATTTTCATTAACAGTGAAAGCAAAAGTTTTTCTGTCCATAGTAATTCTGCAAATCATGCTTTTCTCCTGCTCAAGGAAGTATTACTATAAATATTTCGATAAAAGGATCAAAGAAGTCACACTTAAATACGATCCAAAAGCAGTGGTAAAGACAAAATGGAATAAAACCCCTGACACGAGCAAGCCAAGTAAAAGAAAAATTGAGGAGGTAATTGCAGGTATTGAAAAAAGGAATGCACTTGCTCCGGATTCAATTTTCGTTACACAATATCTTGGTCTCAATGATAAGGGTCAGTTAATAAGTAAAGCTCCCCAAAAATGGGACTCTTTTTACTTCCGAAAGGAGAAAATTGAGTACATAAAAAAGCACGACCTAGTTACACCTACAAAGCATTTTATAC
>JAGIAB010000106.1 GCA_017745135.1 Flavisolibacter sp. | reverse complement strand
CAGAAAGGTCAACGCTACTCTTGCCAATGGTGGCCGGAGAGATGAAACATGGTACCTCTTCCGCATTCCGATAAAAGATTTTCAGACCAAAGTGGGTAATATTCCTGATTTCAAATCCATCCGTTTTATCAGGATGTTCCTGACCAATTTTGATGATACGGCCGTATTGCGTTTTGGTAAATTGGAGTTGGTAAGAAATCAGTGGAGAAAGTTTACCAACAAAGTCGATACCATTGGTCTTGGTCCTTCGCTGGCAAATCCAGACCCGGTGAAAGTTGACGTGCTTGCAGTAAATATTGAAGAGAACGACCAGCGTACACCAATACCTTACCGCCAGCCGCCGGGAGTGGAAAGGCAGCAACAACTCAGTAACAATAATGTGCAGTTATTGCTGAACGAGCAATCGTTGAGTTTGCGTGTTGAACAATTGCCAAGGCAAGAGGTTCGTGGCGTTTTCAAAACTATGAATCTTGACCTGCGCTCTTATGGCAAGTTGTCTATGTTCATTCATGCTGAATCATTAAATGCGCCGGGCACGGATATCGCTGATGGTGCAGCGAATGCGGTGATTCGTATCGGAACTGATTTCACCAATAACTATTATGAGATCCGTATTCCTTTGAACGTTACACCGTGGGGATCAACCACCGAAAACACCATCTGGCCTGAAAAAAATAATCTCGACTTTGATCTGAATGAGCTTACCAATTTAAAGATCCGCCGTAATAGTAGTGGGCAGTCCATTAACAGTTATTATTTCGAAACAACTACTGATGGTAAACGATATGCCATTTACGGTAATCCGAATTTAGGCGAAGTAAGAGGCATGTTCATGGGAGTGGAGAATGCTAAAAAAGAAATTCTGAATGCAGAAATTTGGTTTGATGAATTGCGATTGACCAAGATGAATGAAAATGGCGGTTGGGCTGCATTGGGAAGAGTGGATATCAGGTTGGCAGATCTGGGGTCGCTGACATTGAGTGGAAGCTATCGCAGTGTAGGTTTTGGTACATTGGAGCAAAGAGTGAATGAAAGAAGCAAGGAAGATTACCTGACTTATGATGCCGCCACCATTGGCAAGAGTAGCGTTGACCTTTCTGACATCAGTGATGTAAGGATTGTTGTTGATGTTCATTCCCGGGTACAGTGGCACACGATACTGGAAATATTCTTCCACTTCGTTCATCGTGTTATCACGGTTCAGCTCTTCCTGGTCGGGATATAAAGTAAAGGCATTGAACTGGTCACTTTGCGTAGCCACCGGCGAATTGCCATGAGGATTATTAAAATTTTTGTAGCGGGCCAGTATACCGTCATTAGCCGTGAAAGAAGGATCGCGATAACCTTTGAAATTATCCCCTGAAGGATCGTTCAGCGCATTCTGATAAACCGTTGGATTTACCACGGTTTGTAATTGATTGAGATAATTTTTAAAATGCTGCTTCTCTTCGTCATCAGTCAATCCGTCAAAACCTACATCCTGGTAAGGCCTGTCGGCAGGATCGTTGCTGAATGCATTGGTCACCTGCAAGGGATTGCGGGGCACTTTACCCCAATTGGAAGTATCAACCGGAACGTTGTTATTTGGAGTGGGCAAACCATTTTCGTACAAACGCTTTCCATCACGCAACACATCTTCCGAGATATTTCCCAAATTAAAATACAGGTCACCACCGTTCGGATTGCGATTGTTCATGAAAGGATCCTGCACCCAAAACTCGATGAACTCGATATTGCTCGTTTCAAAATCGGTTTGATCAATACTACGCATAATACCGGCCCACGACTGTCTTGGGTTGATCAGGTTTCCGTTTGTATTGATCTTTGAAGGATCGGCTACATAATTGTAAGGGCCTTTTTCCTTAGGATAATAAGCAAGGTCAAATGTGGTGAGTATAGCCTGGCCAATATCCGTACTGCGTTTTGGAAAAATTTCTGACTGATAAACCAATCTTGTTTCAGGCTTGATCAGTTCAGCAATATTGTTGCGAAGCGGGTTATCATTATCTCTTCTCTCCTGCAACCTTTGCTCAATATTATACCAGGCAAGTTTTGCACGCCTGTAACCACTGGACAAATCATTGCTCAACTGGGCTTCAGGAAATAAGATTTGATTGTTAGCATCCCTGGCATTTTGAGGAACCGAAGCCAGTGTCCAACTGATCAAAGGAAAACGGAGATCAATGCTGCTTCGTGTGCCTTCAAAATCATCTACATAACTGGCGCCCTCGCTGCCTTTACCAATTTGCTTGGCGTGGCCCGGGTCCAAATAAGCAGCTTCGCCATAAGCAGTGATGGACGAATTGACTTTTGTAGAATAGAAAGGCAATTTATCCAGCCATTTGGAAAGACGTGGTATATCATTCCGGTAATCGAAATCCAACCCATACATACGGTTGCGGATGGGATCTTCACCATAACTCTGCTTCGTAAAGAAAGGACGTTCCCCCAACTGAACCATAGTAGCACCAAGGGAGAGATGTTTACTGGCGAGGTAATCCAATCTCAACCCAATAAAATTCTTTGATTGCAATCCGTAAGTAGCATTGTTTTCATATTGAATCTGCACCGGAATTCCGGAAGCGATGATAGCAGGATTGATAACATGAAGCGTTCCCAAATCATAATTGATCTCGTAATCGATGTTCTCCTGTAAAATCTGTCCGCCGGCAGTAACTGTAACCGAACCTCGCGGAATATTAAATCCAAGTTGATAGTCCTGGTTGCTTCCCGAAGATTTTGATCTTCCTATCAAACGGAAGCGATCCAGTTTGGTATAGTTCTGCGCAATGGCTTTGATGGTATCGTAAAGAGGATAAAATAAAACGTTCGCTCTTTCGGATGGAATGACTGCCGAATCCAAGTCGCGGCCAAATGGCTCCAGCACCGGGAAAATGATCCGGCTTTGCGAAGAAATCACCGTAAAGCCTTCCACATAGTCAAACTCTCCATCAGGTTGTGGATCGTTTTGATTATTCAGGCGATCAAGATTTACCAATTGCAATAGAGGAGTTCCAACTGCTACTTGTGCACTATTGGTTATGGATGGAGGTAAATATTTTTTGGTGCCGGTGCTGGGCTCTTCATAATAAACATCCAGTTTAAAATCCTGGCGTTCCAGCTGTCCAAACCCAACACTGTACACGTTCTTCATCATCAGGTCCCAAATCGGAAGATTAGGACGTTGAGAAGTGGCTTTCAATAATTTCAGGAAAAGCACTTTGGTACTGTTACCGCTGCTATCCGGGGTAACATCTTGCGAAAACTCACCCACCTGGATAACCCTTCCATTGTAAGTGTACTGGTAAGCTACAGCCAAAACCTCGTCAGGTTGTAAAGGTTGGTTTAAAGAAATAAACCCGATCTGTGGATTGAAGTAAAATTCGTTGGGCTGAAGCTTTCTTGCAAAAGTTTTTTCAAACTCCTGAACCGGCTGCATTCCATTCAATCCATTCAAATAGGTTTGAACCGTGGTTGAGTTCCGTGCAAGCTGCCCGGCATTTACGAGGGTTTGATAGAGTGAATTGGAGCCATTGCTTGGCAAAGTATCGCCACCAGGAATCACCCAGTTTGGATTAAAAGGATTGACCTCGCCAAGGTCCATAAAGCCCACTACATCTCTTGTTTCAGTAGTAGCACTTGTACGGTTCGTCACCCATGCTTCCACTCTCAGGATTTGAAAGTTGGAACGCACATTGGGCAATCTTGACATGGCCTTTTTGTAATCGCTCCGGAATTTTTGAGCCATCAGGAAGTGGCGGTTCTCCTCGTATTCGTCCGCCCTTATATCAAATTGTTGTGAAGCAGTTCCGCCCTGCAAACCCAGCGATTGCCTTTGCGATTTTTGATTGGCCAGGGCTGCCGTCACAAATAATTTCCCGAACTGCAATTGTGTTTTAATACCAAACAAGGACTGGGCGCCAGGGATCAATGTTCCTTTTGAAGCGAAATTCATGGTACCCATTTGAAACTCTTTCAAAATCTCATCGTCCTTTCCATGATAGTCCAGCTTCAACTGGTTTTCATAATCAAAAGTGGCAAGTGTATTATAGTTGATCGGAAGCCTGATTTTATCGCCAATATTGGCATCTACCTGAAACTGGGCGTTCATATCGAAATCCAAGCCGCCGGTGTTCCGTGCTCTTTCCGGTAAAACGGGATTCTTGATTTTCTGTCCCTGGTAGCCTGCTGCAATGTCAACATAACCGGTAGGCTTTATTTCTACCTTGCCGTTGCCTGTTACACGGTTCATCCAGTCTTTGCTGAAACCAAACTTGGGCTTGTAATTTCTGCGGTTGAGGTCGGAAAGGAGATTGGCCCTTTGACGGAAATAATCGACTTCGTCTTTTCTGCCCTGTATCCTGAGAAATTCTTCTTTTGTAAAAGTGGCGGGAGTCCGGTAATACTTATCGCCTATTTTTTCAATAATGTAGTATTGTTTGGTTGCCGGATCGTATTCAACAGTACGTTTAATAAAGCCGGTATCCTTAAGATCGAAAGTGTTGCGGTTGGGATAAGTGTAAGGATCGCCGTAACGGTCGCGCAAAGGATGGGAAGTATCTTTATTTTGTAATGGTTGTGCATCTGCCTTCACCAGTAAGGCTGAAACAACGCAGGCAGTTAATAGCGCAAAGAGTCTATGGGTAAATGTCGCAGCCAATTCTAAATTTTCACTTCGGTTTTAGTCACGGATTAGAGGATCTGTAAAGCTTTCTTTATCAAAAGTTCCACTCCTATTCCAGGTTCCTGCTCAAGCACTTTTTGAATGGCTTTATCTGCAGCTTGCCTGTTGATGCCCAGTGCAATCAGAGCATTTAACGCATCGGACTGTAAAGTATTGCCTTTCCACGCCGAAATATTTACAGTGGATTCTACCGGCTGCTTGCTCAGTTTATCGCGAAGTTCTACTACAATGCGTTCGGCAGTTTTACGGCCAATGCCTTTGATGCTTTCCAATGCCTTTACATTACCCTGGATGATGGCGCGACTCAGTTCATCAGGCTTCATGTAGGACAGCATAACCCGGGCTGTGTTGGCCCCGATCCCGGAGATGGCGATCAATTGAAGGAATATTTCTTTTTCGGCAAGATCAAAAAAACCAAAAAGGATGTGTGCATCCTCCCGAACGATGAGGTGGGTTTGAAGAATGCCTTCTTCCTGGTCCTGGATTTTAGAGTAGGTATTGAGGCTGATCTGGACCTCGTATCCAACACCGTTGACATCTACAAAAACGAAAGAGGGGGTTTTGTGAATGAATTTGCCTTTAAGAAATGCGATCATGGGGCGAAATTAGTCGTGAATCGTGAATCGTGAATCGTGAATTTTAGCTTCCGATCATTTTGGAGAGCATGCTAAAGGTTCGAACCATGGAAACTCCCAAATCTTTGAGGTCTTCCCTTTTGCAGTAACTCAAATCTTCAGAAAGATCCAAAGCAGCATCGATTTCGATAATTGAACCCCTGGAAACTTCAAAGAATCGCTTTCGTTCAGTCTCAGACCTCCTGGAGCAGCCTTCTGCAATATTCAGATGAACAGAAAGCGCCGCTCTTCTGATTTGCTGAACCAGCGCAAACTTCTCTTCCGATGGAAATTGTTTTGTAATGAAATAGCATTCTTTTACAAAAGCTCTTGAAATGCTATAAATGTCCAGTTTCTGGTGATGGAGTTGTAAAAACATTTTTTCTTTTCAAAATACTAAAGACTCCTGCAAAAGAAAAACCTCTGCATTCACGATTCACCATTCACCATTCACGTACATTATCTTTGCGGTTCTAAAAAAAATCAGACGATGCCGCATACCCAGAAGATCAGTGCAGCGATCACAGCAGTTGGAGGATATGTTCCAGAAACAAAACTGACCAATTTCGATTTGGAAAAAATGGTAGAAACCAATGATGAGTGGATTCGTACCAGGACAGGAATTGAAGAAAGAAGAATTTTAAAAGAGCCCGGTAAAGCCTCATCTGACCTGGCTGTACCGGTTATTCAGCAGATCTGCGAAAAGCGTGGCATCAGTCCTGAGGAAATTGAATGCATTATTTGCGCAACAGTTACTCCTGATATGGTTTTTCCGGCAACCGCCAACATTATTGCCGATAAGGCCGGCGCCAAACATGCCTGGGGTTTTGACCTGGAAGCTGCCTGCTCCGGTTTTCTTTTCGGGCTTACTACAGGAGCATCATTGATTGAAAGCCGCCGTTATAAAAAAGTAGTGGTAATTGGTGTAGATAAAATGAGTGCCATTGTTGACTACAGCGATCGCCAAACCTGTATCATTTTTGGTGATGGCGCCGGAGGTGTTTTATTAGAACCCAACACAGAAGGGTATGGTGTGCTGGATAGTATTTTAAGAAGTGACGGCAGTGGAAGAGATTATCTGCACATGAAGGCAGGCGGTTCATTACGTCCTCCAACTGCTGAAACCGTTGCTAATAAAGAACACTATATCTACCAGGAAGGACAAGCTGTTTTCAAATTTGCGGTAAAGGGCATGGCTGATGTAAGCGCTGAACTTTTGGAGCGAAACAAGTTGACGGGTGATGATATTGCCTGGCTGGTTCCTCACCAGGCCAATAAAAGAATTATTGATGCTACTGCTAACCGTATGGGACTTTCTCACGACAAAGTCATGCTGAACATTCAGCGTTATGGAAACACTACAGCAGCAACAATTCCGCTTTGTCTGTGGGAGTGGCGCCATCAACTGAACAAGGGAGATAACATTGTGTTAGCTGCATTTGGTGGTGGGTTTACCTGGGGAGCTACGTTGGTGAAGTGGGCGTATTAAGAGTTTGGGGTTTGGAGTTGGGAGTTAGGCATTGATCCCGATAGCTATCGGGAGAGCATTGTTCATTGAACATTTTATTGTCCTTTCAAAACCTCACCTCTATATCTATATCATGATCTTCATGACACTTGTTGCAATTTCTAACCAGGATGCGATAACTCTGTAATGCTTTTACAATATCGTTTTCATTGACAGCCGATCGGATACCATTGATCGGCTCTTTCATTCTTCTTTTATAGTAATAAGAAAAAGGGCTGGTCATTTTGTGATGAGTTTTGAATTTTTTATTCAGCACTAACAGAATACTATCCATGCCTTCTAAAACCAGGAAGCGTCTGAAAGATTCTTTGCCTTGATCTGGTCACCGAGATTTTCCTGGTAGATCTTCAGGTCCATCATGTTTGCTCAAGGTCTTTATAGTTTTGCACTTCTTCTTCGCTACAACTTTGCAAGAAGAGAACTACAAAAAAACATCCAGCCATATTTCATAATAATTTTCTCCTGCTCCAATCAATAAAATCAGTTCTTGGAATTTTTTCAACTCCCAGTTGCCGCAAAATGTTTACCAATTGTCCGCGGTGATAAGTGCCATGATTAAAAACGTGGATCAGCATTTGGTAAACAGGTTGCTTAAATTGTTCTTTCTTTAAATTGTGGTAGTGAAAAACATGTTCTAATTGATGTGTATTGGCATTGGCAATCCATTCCTGCCACAGCCTGTTTTGATGAAGCAAACGATTTCCTAACTCTTTTAGATCGCCATTGAAATTTTCACTCGGAATATCGACCCGTTCCTGCAATTTCATCCGCTGCCACCAAATACTTTCTGCATCAAACATGTGAAGCAGCGTTGCGTACAAACTTTTAAAACTGCTGGGCACTTCCTGTTTTTGTTTTTCTTCAGGTAGTTGATTGATAACCTGGAGCAACAATTGATTGGCCCAAACATTATAAGCAGATAACTGAGTTAAGATCTCTTTCATCATTCAAATGTATTTCGCCAGAAGAACATTGTAATTCTAAATACTTTTGATTTCAGTTTCAAAAGCGAATTAACAAAAACGACAATATCAATGAATAAAATTTTTCCACTCAAAGGCTTTGGCTCTGCTGCCGTTCATGCAGGCCACCAGCCAGATCCTCGTTATGCACATCAAACACCCATTTATGCAACGAGCACTTATGTTTACGACACAGCCCAGCAAGGGATGAGGCGATTTAGCGGACAGGAAGAAGGTTATATTTATTCGCGGTGGGGCAATCCAAGTTTTACTGAAGCAGAACAAAGAATTGCTGCACTGGAAACATTTCAACTGGATGTGGAAGCAAAGGGACTATTGCATTCCTCAGGAATGGCTGCCATTTCTACCTTGTTCCTTTCTAATTTAAAAGAAGGTGATAAAGTACTTACACATTTTTCATTGTATGGCGGCTCTGACGAGCTTCTCAGCAAATTCTTTCCTGATCTTGGTATTGAGGCAGCAATTGCCGACCTGCGACAATTGGATAAAGTAGAAGATATCGTCAAAAACGACAAGAGCATTAAGATGATGTATCTGGAAACACCTTCCAATCCAACCATTCAATGCGTGGATATTGAAGAACTGACGAAGATTGCTAAGAAGTACAACCTTATTGTAGCCTGCGACAATACTTTTGCCACGCCTTATCTTCAACAGCCATTTCAATACGGAGTTGATTTTATTGTTCATTCCACCACAAAATTTTTAAATGGGCATGGTACTGCTATTGGTGGAATTTTAATAGGAAGAGATACTGAATTCATGAAGAAAAGAGCGGCAAAAGTGCAAAGTTTGCTGGGCAGTAATTCCAATCCTTTTGATGCGTTTTTGCTAACACAGGGAATTAAAACCCTGGAAGTGCGTATGCAGCGTCATTGTGATAATGCAATGAATATTGCGCAGTTTTTAGAACGTCATCCTGAAGTGAATAAAGTAAACTACGCAGGGCTTACTTCCCATCCTGACTATGCCATTGCCAAAAAGCAAATGAAGCATGCAGGCGGCATGTTAAGCTTTGAATTAAAAAAGGGTTTGCAGGGTGGAATTGATTTCATGAACGGCTTAAAAATGTGCGTAAGAACCGTTTCTTTAGGAACTGTGGACACCTTGCTTTCTCATCCGGCATCAATGTCTCACTTCGGTGTACC
>JAGIAB010000105.1:235-8967 GCA_017745135.1 Flavisolibacter sp. | reverse complement strand
TCTCTTCGTTCTGGTCCGAAATGATCGTAACGCCGGTATATTCATCTAAACCATACAATAAAAAATCAATGGTTTTGGAAGCCGAGAAATAAGTGAGAATGGAATAGGAAGCAGGTTCTATTCCCAGGAAAAAAACAGCAGCCGCAAAAACAATGATGTTCAAAATAAGAATGACATCTGAAACACGAAGAAAGCTCACGTTTTTACTGACCAGCAAAGCCGCGATCTCGGTTCCGTCCAGAACGGCTTCACCGCGAATTGCCAGTCCAATTCCAAGGCCGATAAAGAAACCGCCAAACAAAGCCGTTAATAATTTATCGGGAGTAATATCAGGATAAGGAAAAAAAGCAAGACATATAGCAAGCCCCACGATAGCAATGATGGTTTTTATTGCAAACTTTAATCCCAATTGAAAGTAGGCGAGAACAATGAAAGGAAGGTTAATAATCGGAATCAATAAAGCCAGTGGCCAGTCAAAAACATAATCAAGTAACATGGATATTCCTGTTACGCCTCCATCAATAAAATGGCTCGAGAGTAAATAACCTTTAATACCGAAACCAGCAGATAGTATAGCTAATAGAATGAGTATATAACTTCTGATCTCACTCCATAGTTTTCTTCTCATTATAATAAAAATAGCACTTAAGCGCTTTTACTCATTTTTCTCTGCCCGATTTTCTTATGGTAAATTTGCGCATTAAATCTTTAGCATGTGTGCCGCAAAATCTCACGAAAAACCAAATATTGTTTTAAGCGTTCTGCAAAATAAATGTCCGCGTTGCCGTAGAGGTAAGCTTTATAAATTCAACAATCCATATCACTTAAGAACGTTCATGAAAATGAATGAGCGATGCCCGGTTTGTGGTCAGCCATTAGATATGGAGCCCGGATTTTATTACGGTACCAACATGGTGAGTTATACAATTGCTGTTTTAATTGTTGCCCTTACTTTCATCCTTTGGTGGATTTTTATTGGTTTTTCTCTTTCCGATAGCCGCTTCTTTATTTGGATGTTGTCAGCTTGCGTATTACTTGTTTTGCTGCAACCACCTCTCATGCGATTATCAAGAACGATCTGGCTGGCCTTTTTTGTACCCTACAGTCCCAATTGGGATAAAGGTGACATTGTTGAGCCTGAAAGAGTAAACAAAGACCAGGCGCATAACTGGTGATGTGAAAAAACCTGTGCGTAAGTAGTGAGATATTCCCAAACAGCAGGGAGGTGGCAGGAATGTTCCTTGCCTTTTCTTCTGCATGAATAATTTATTGACAAAACAGAATTTCAGGCAGTGCGAGATCTGCGCTTATCACGAAAGCGGTCATATACTTTTTGCTTACCTCTGTGGTTATAGCTGCAAGGAAGTACAGTTGATTGATGAAGGAAATGAAAACGGTTTTACCAGTTATGCATTGATCGATTACGGTAAGGATTCGTTGTACGCTTCGAAATTTACGACTGCAGATAATGCTATTGATTTTTTCCGTTGTCTTGCCTTAGGCGAAAAACTGGAAGCTCTTGAAGTGGGAAGAAGGCTCGCAAGAATATTTTTAGGTGGCTCAGTAGCAGCGGCGGTTTTCAATAACAAAGGCAACGTACAAATTCCTTTGCCAATGCAAATTGATTACATGGACCTGTTGCGGGTAGAATTCATTCATTATGTTATCCAGGAACTTTCTGTAGATAAAGAAGAGAATTTTATTGAACATGGCTTGCAGGATGCTTTATATACTTTAAGCAATGTCAATATCTGGGATACTATTGTTGATTTGGCTGCAAGACTTTTACAGTTCAACCACCTCGATAAAAACGATATTGAGGAGTGCCTGGAAGAGCATGGTTTAATTTATGATGCAGAGTCGCCGATTGAGGACTCACTACAAAGTTGAAACCGGTTAATTAAAAAATCAGGACAAAAATCAAAGTCCAGAGTAAAAGGGAAACCGGTATGGCCAATTGTAAACCTTGCATAAGATTTGACTGGGGTGTATCATAGAAATTTTTGGATATCATAAAGTTTGCTTTATTGTGTTATTTGCCAAGAAGCGTTCCAAATGTATAAATAGCTGAAGATCATCCATCCTTAATTCGATTAAATGGGAAAACTGAACGGTCAGGCATGCGATTCGCACTATTCTATCAGCCTTGCAGCATTGCTTCCAAATTTTCTGTCTAAATTTTGCTGTAAGCCTAAAAATGTGAGTTATGGAAAGGGTTTACCTGCTTCTTCGCAACAATCAACAAACCGGCCCCTTCACAATTGGTGAATTATTGCAACAGCAATTGAAGCCTTCGGACATGATCTGGATTGAAGGTAAGAGTACCGCATGGACTTATTTATCCGAGGTAGAGTTAATACCTTTTGTTAAAAAAGATGAAGTTGCCAGGGAAGATACCCCAATCAAATCAAGCGATGAAATTGAAAGAAAAGCTGAAGAATTGAGACAGCGGATCCTTGCGTCTGCACCTAAAACCCATTTTCCACAATACACTACAGAAATTGAAAGCTACGCCTCGCCATATAAACTGTCTCCCGAAGATGAAATAGAGTTTGTTGATATCAGAAAGGAAAGAAGGGCAAAAAGAAATTCGGTTCTTGGGGAATTAGTTCTTACCTGTTTTGTGATCGGCTTATTTATGTTGGGCATTTATAAAGGAAAATCTTTTCTTGGGGCAGGACATAAAGTTCAAAATTCCGTTGCTACACAACTAAACTCACACGACCAGCATGCTGCACAAAAAAAGAAATCTATAACTCAATCGAATATTGTATCGATCAATCCGATAGATACCACAAAGCAGGTTGACAGTCTTTTGGCATTGCAGAAATCAAAACAAAAAATTCCGTTAAATAAAAAAGATGTAACCGATTCAGCAGCTTCCCATCTTTCACAACCTGTTGTTACTACATTAAAGCCGCAAGAAAAGAATATCGGAACATCCGATTCGGTGAACGAGAGCGGAGTTGCAAAAAAGGATACCCCACTCAAAAAAGAGATGGTTTCACCGGTTCCTGAAATTAAAACCGCTGACGAGCCGGTAAAGGAAAAGAAGGGCTTTTTAAGAGGTCTTTTTAAAAAGAAGCATAAGGAGAATGCCGGCAGTTCTCAAAACAAAGAGGAATAGAGTTAATGCCGGTAATTGATTTTTATCAGTAAGTGAATAATTGTGGCTTTCCAGAGTGGGCCATATTTTTGTTGGTTAAAATAAAAGCAAAAAAGAAAGGGGCCCCGAACCAAGGCCCCTTTTACAAGCCACCATCCTCTTCCACCTAAGAGGTCATTTAGAGTAGTACTCAATAAGTTTAATACGGTTAAGGGTGAAGCCCGAATGATTAAGGGTGATCAGCGGGTTCGTATTAAGAAACACAAACATGATACCAACAATTTCTGCCTTAAAAAGCAGTTTTATTCCACACTTTACTGATAAATTTTGTTGAATAAACACAACACTCTACCCCAATTTGATCGCCTGTTTTATAGACACAAGATCTGAACTAAGTAAAAACAATTAGTTTCTTTACAGCAATTAAAAAATAGGATCATCTGTTTACAAACGGCATTAACCGCCTGTAATTCCTCTCTTACCTTTGGCAGCCATGATCATTGCTATTAATACCCGCTTTTTGTTAAATGAACCGGAAGGTTATGGAAATTTTATTCAGGAATTGTTCAGGGCTTTGGTAAAAGATCATCCGGAACACCAGTTTTATTTTTTGTTTGACCGGCCTTTTGATCAGAAATACATTTTTTCTTCCAATGTCCATCCGGTTGTTGTTTCACCACCGGCACGACATCCTGTTTTGTGGAAATACTGGTATGATGTAAAAATTCCTTTGGCTTTGAAAAAGATCAAGGCAGACGTTTTTGTTTCTCCGGATGGCTATTGTTCGCTCACTACAAAAACGCCTCAATGCCTGGTAGTGCATGATTTGGGGTTTCTACATCATCCCGAGGCCTACAAAAAATCTCATGTAAACTTTTTGAAAAGAAACACACCAAAATATTTAAACAAGGCAAAAAGTATCGTAACGGTTTCCCAGTTTTCGAAAGATGATATTTTGAAGCATTATAAAATTGAAGCCGTAAAAATTGATGTAGTGTATAACGGGGTGAAGGATATTTTTCATCCGCTTTCGTTTGATGAAAAAGATGCTGTTAAAGAAAAATACACAGAAGGCAAGGAGTATTTTTTATACTTGGGAGCAATTCAGCCAAGAAAAAACCTGGTAAACCTGTTAAAAGCTTTTTCCATTTTCAAAAAGCGTTTGCAGAGCAGTATGAAACTGGTAATTGCCGGCAGGCTTGCCTGGAAGAACGAAGAATTTTTGCAATTGATACAAACTTATAAATACCGCTCCGATGTTATTCTTATGGGATATATACCTGAAGAAGAATTGCCTTCATTGATTGGCGCTGCTTATGCGCTGGTTTATCCTTCTTTTTTTGAAGGTTTTGGTGTTCCTGTTGTTGAAGCTATGAAATGCGAAGTTCCTGTTCTGACCTCTGAAAAAACTTCGATGCAGGAGGTTGCCGATGAAGCAGGGCTTTATTTTAATCCGAATGATCATACAAATATTGCTGATAAGATGATGTTGGTGTATAAGGATGAAAACCTGCGAAAGCAATCAATCGAAAAGGGAAAGTTAATTGCTGGCCGATACAATTGGAAAATCTCCGCTGAGCTATTCTGGCAAAGTATCCTGAAAGCAGTGAATTTGTAAGCATTTGCACTACTTACCACTGACACTCACCTTTTCTTACCTTCGCCGCATAAATTAAAAAAATGGCAAAATCAAGTATAGTCATTGATGTTGAACTCGATGAGAACCGGATTCCTCAAACCATTGAATGGAAGGCTACTGATAGCACTGCAGCCAATCCGCAACCTGCAAAAGCAGTAATGCTTTCTTTATGGGATGGTGCTGAAAAAACAGCGCTGCGCATAGACCTGTGGACACAGAAAATGATGGTGGATGAAATGGCGGATTTTTATTACCAGACTTTTATGACCATGGCCGATACCTATGCAAGAGCAACGAGGCAAACAGAATTAGTGAACGATATCAAAAAATTTGCACAGGAGTTTTACCAGAAATTCCAGGATATCCAAATGAAAGAAAATAAGGCAACCTGATAAACGGTAAATAAAAAATAGGTTTTAGATGGTGTAAAACCAACATTGGCGAACGTCAACTACAAACTTCAAACTACAAACCACAAACTGATATGAATCTCGAGCAAAAAGTAATGGCAGAAATGAAGGAAGCCATGAAAGCAAAAGACGAAGCAAATTTAAGAGCTTTAAGAGCCATCAAAGCCGAAATCATCAAAGCAAAAACAGAGCCCGGTGCGGGTGGTGAAGTTTCTGCTGAAAAAGAGTTAGGTCTTTTGCAAAAGATGATGAAACAACGTAAAGATTCTCTGGAGATCTATCAACAACAAAACCGTGAAGACCTTGCCAAAAAAGAACAGGAGGAAATGGCGGTCATCGAGAAATTTTTGCCGCAACAATTAACTGGTGAAGAGCTAAAAGCCGAACTGCAGCAAATCATTTCTGAAACCGGAGCTTCTTCGCCTGCGGATATGGGGAAGGTTATGGGTGCGGCAACTAAAAAGCTGGCCGGCCGTGCCGATGGTAAATCCATTTCGGCCATGGTGAAAGAATTATTAGCAAAATAGTATGTTCATTGATTTCATTGCAATCGGTTTGGTTGTGCTTGCTATCATCAAAGGATTTCGAAATGGTTTGGTTGTTGCTGTATTTTCATTGCTTGCATTTGTGATTGGTTTGGCCGCTGCATTGAAACTTTCAGCAGTGGTAGCCGAACATATGGGAACCAGTACCCATATTTCGCAACGCTGGTTGCCTATCCTCGCTTTTGCTATTGTGTTTTTTGTTGTGGTGTTATTGGTTCGATTGGGAGCAAAAGCTATTGAAGGTGGCCTACGAATGGCCATGCTCGGATGGCTGAATAAATTAGGAGGGGTGATGTTTTACCTGCTGCTTTACTTTTTAATATTCAGCATCATTTTATTTTACGCTACACAATTGCACATCATTAAGACGGAAACGGCGCAGGTTTCCACTACTTATCCCATCGTGTATCCAATCGCTCCCGTTGTCATGGATACACTAGGCAGTATCATTCCCTTCTTCGAAGATATGTTTGTAGAGCTGGAAGATTTTTTTGATCACCTTTCAAAAAAAGCACAGTAACTGTAAGGTCCGCAGGCGGCTTCTGGTTGGTATAAGTAAAACTGCTTATTGCTATCCGTAAATTGCCAGTCATAGCGATTGGTAAGCTTATTGTTTTTAATTCTGATGATCGAAAGTGCTGAATGTTCTAATTGCTTTTAAGGCAAATTGTTATTTTAGCGGAAATTAATTATGATAGCTGATGCAACATTTGATCAAAGAAGAGGGGAAGTTTAAGTATGTGGAAGAAGGACAAGGTGAGCCATTAATTTTACTGCATGGTTTGTTTGGTGCATTAAGCAATTTTGAAAAACTGATCGACCATTTTAAGCATACGCATAAGGTAATTGTGCCGATATTGCCTTTATTTGATTTAGACATTTTACATACCAGTGTTGGGGGATTGGCTAAATACGTTCACAAATTCATTGAAACAAAAGGTTATAATAATGTGCACCTTCTGGGCAATTCGCTAGGAGGACATGTTGCATTGGTTCACGTTTTAAAGCATCCGGAAAAAATCAAATCCCTGATATTAACCGGTAGCTCAGGTTTATTTGAGAATGGAATGGGCGATACGTATCCCCGCCGCGGCGATTATGAGTATATCAGGAAAAAAACAGAAGTGACCTTTTATGATCCGAAAACAGCAACCAAAGAGCTGGTGGACGAAGTTTTTGAGATCACCCGCAATCGTTTGAAGGTCATTAAGATTATTGCACTTGCCAAAAGTGCCATCAGGCATAATTTAGGTGAGGAATTAAATAATGTAAAGCAACCTACGCTGTTGATATGGGGAAATAATGACACCATCACCCCGCCCTTCGTGGCCCGGGAATTTAACCGGTTAATACCAAATAGTGAACTGCATTTTATTGATAAATGCGGACACGCACCGATGATGGAGCAACCCGAAGAATTCAATGTGATTTTAGATAAATTTTTAAAAAAGCTGAATCAACCTGCAACAGTTCTGTAAGTCGAACTGTCTAATTTAGGAACACCGTTGCTATGTTAACACGTGATCTCATATCGAACTCCATTCCATATCTTCATAACGATGATAAAGTTTTTCATGCACTGCAACTGATGAATGACTATCATGTTGCCCACCTTCCGGTTGTAGAAAACGAAAGCTATCTTGGAATCATCAGCGAAGAACAATTGCTTCAAACCGATGAAGAGAATACCATTAAAGAATTGCCTGTAACCGATGGAACGACATCTGTTCAGGCGAGCGATCATTTTTTAAAAGCGATCCAAACGGCAGTTATCAATAAATTAAGTATTGTTCCGGTGGTTGAAGAAAAACAATTGGTTGGTATTGTTACTTACAACGACCTTTTGAAGAATGCCTCCGAGTTTATGAGCCTCAACGATCCTGGTGCATTGATCGTTCTGGAAATGGAAGGCCGCAATTATTCTTTTACGGAAATCAACCGTATTGTAGAATCAAATGACGCACAGATTACCCAACTCAATACCTTCACCGATCCTGAAACCGGCATTATGCAGGTTACGATTCGGATCAATAAACTGGAAGTTTCAGATATTATCAGCACTTTTCAGCGGTACGAGTATAATGTGAAATATTATTTTGGAGAGGAACTTTACGAAAATGAACTGCGTACCAACTATGATAACCTGATGAATTATTTAAAGATCTAATGCAAGCATCAGCCTGCTTTCAAAAATTTCCCCCAACTTTATAACCGGTATCATATTTTGTATATCTAATCGTTATTGTATTGTAAAAACTGAAATCGGTGGTTGGTGGGATGTTTCCTTAAATATTTAATGGCTTGCCTGGGAATAGTAACGGGTACCTGTTCATTTGCCCAATTGCATATGGATGATCATCCTTCAACTAGTACTACAGATAATACAGTTTTGTATTCCACAGAGGGAGTAAAAACTGAATCCGATACCAACCGTCTTTTTGTTATACATGATATCAACATCTCGGGCAACGAAAAAACAAAGCCTGCCATCATCCTTCGCGAACTTCCTTTTCAATTGAATGAAGCCTATCCTCTCGGAACAATTGTTGAAAAATTCAGGAAAGCGAGAAGGCAGTTAATGAATACAGGACTTTTCCGGAATGTAGTGGTGTCGCTTAAAAGCTTTGACGATCACGATGTTTATATTAATGTAGAGGTAGAAGAGAAATGGTATGTCTGGCCCATGGCCTTTTTCAAGCCGGTTGACAAAAACTTTGGTGAGTGGTGGAAGGAAAAAGACAGAAGCATGAACCGTATCAATTATGGCCTTAGGCTTTCTCACAATAATATTACCGGCCGCAATGACAAGTTGCGCTTAAGTGTAATGAATGGATACACAAGACAGGTATCCATTCAATATTATGGACTATGGCTTGATGATGCATTGAAATGGTCAACAAGTGCCGGTGTTAGTTATGGTCAAAACCGCGAGGTAAATTATATGACCTTAAGGAACAAACAGGTTCCTGTAAAAGGCGAGGGTAATTTTCTCCGTTCTTATGTAGGCGGCTTTTTTCAGCTCAATTACCGGC
>JAGIAB010000105.1:0-225 GCA_017745135.1 Flavisolibacter sp. | reverse complement strand
ACCCATACTTTCGGAATTGGTTATACCTATGAAAGCATTGCCGATACCGTTTATAAATTAAATCCCTCTTTTTCAACCGGCGCCAAGTTTGTCAGTTATCCTGAACTGTTTTACAGGCTGAATTATTTTGATGTTGATTACATTCCTTATCCAACAAGAGGTTTTTTGGGAGAGCTTTCATTAAAAAGAAAGGGCTTCGGAATTGAAAGTCCTGTCAACCTTTGG
>JAGIAB010000104.1 GCA_017745135.1 Flavisolibacter sp. | reverse complement strand
ATAATGATCTTCATCCCATATTTCAACTTATCCAGTGCTTCTTCTTTGGTAAAGCATTCATGATCGGTAGAGATGCCGGCATCGATATATTTTTTGGCCAACTCGCCAAGTAAACCGGGCGCATGGCCATCAACGGGCTTATTGTGTTTTTTTGCAGAAGTAATTTTTTTCATTACCTCGCCATCGTTGTTTAAAACTCCTGGGAAATTCATCATTTCGCTCAGGTACAAAATTTCTTGCCTGCGCATCAGTTCATCAATGTCATTTGCATCAATAACTGCTCCTGCGGTTTCAAATTTGGTAGCGGGCACACAACTGGGTGCGCCAAAATTGAATTTAAAAGGAACTGTTTTGCCATTCTCAATCATGTACTCTACTCCTTTCATTCCACAAACATTGGCTATTTCATGAGGGTCGCTAACGGTTGCAACCGTGCCATGTACTACGGCCAGCCTTGCAAATTCGGAAGGGACCAGCATGGAGCTTTCTATGTGTACATGGGCATCTACAAAGCCGGGAAGAATATAATGGTCGAACTGTGAGGTTTGAGATTCGAGATCATTAATTGCAATGATCCTTTCTCCTTCAAATATGATTTCGGCAGGATAAATTCTCTTCTGATGAACATCAACTAAATTTCCGGTAACCGAAAATGATTTCTTCATAAAATAAAACTATTGAAATATTTTTCATTCAGGTTTGCATTTTTAGTAGTTTGCCTTGTGATAGAATTGTGCCTTATTCTTTGAATCAGGATAGAACAGGAGTGATAACCAAAAACCTCATCCGAAATTTTAATCGCGTCTCTTAGTTTTCGTAAAAAGCTATTATTATATTTGTCAACCCTTAACTATGAAATGTATAATTGTTGACGACAATAAAATGGCCCGCATGGCCTTGAAGCAATTGCTATCTCAGGTGCAAGGACTTGATTTAGTTGCTGAATGTAATGATGCTGCAGAAGCCCTCGATGTTCTGAATTCCAGCCAGGTTGATCTTCTTTTACTGGATATAGAAATGCCCGGAATGACGGGCTTTGACCTCGTAAAAAAATTGGGTAACAGCAAACCTTTGATCGTTTTTACTACGGCAAAAAAAGATTATGCTGTTGAAGCTTTTGAGTTGAACGTGGTGGATTATTTGGTGAAACCTATTGCGCTGCCAAGGTTCAAACAAGCAGTTGACAAAGCCCAGGAAACACTGGACAGCAACAAGCAGGAAGTGAAAGTGGAAGAGCAGGGTTTTGTTTTTGTAAAAGACAACGGCATTCTTAAAAGAATTGCGATTGATGATATTCTTTTTCTGGAAGCCATGGGCGATTATGTAAAAGTGCATACGCCGCAAAAGTTTCATGTGGTCCATGCAACACTAAAATCTATCGAAGAAAAACTCCCGTCTTCAAAATTCATTCGCGTACACCGCAGTTATATTGTGGCTATTAATAAAATTGACTATATACAGGAAGGAACGATCAGTATTGGTAAGACCACCATACCGGTAGCCGATACCCACAAATCCAACTTGAATAAGCGGCTTAATTTGCTCTAAAAATTCGTCGTTTTTTATTTCCTCTTCATCGAAGTGTTCTCACGTTTAGGCTAACGCCTTTTTGTGTTGTAAAAACAAATAATAGTTTTACTACAGCTAATCAATATCCAGAAAAACATCCGGAATCCTTGAAGAGAGGTACAATACATCGCCGAGGTCGCAACCAACATTTTCTATGAAAAATCAAACCAGTATTGTATCCCGAAACATTTAATTGCTAAGGGAACGGCTGCTGGATTCGCAGCCTTTCTTTTTTGTTTATGAAAAAACTGACCGTATTCATATTGATCCTTCTATTACTCATCATCTCTGAGTATTTTCTCTTGAATGAGCTGTTCTCGGGCAGCATTCGTGTCAGTATTGTTTTGTTGAGCCTGTTAAGTACTGTTGTTTTTATCTATGCAGTAGTACGTTTCTTCAAAAAATATATTCTTCCTGCCAAACATTCATAGTCCATAACTGAATTTCGTATTTTCGGCTATAGTCCCTTTTCAAAATGCGAAGACCTGATCCGAGATACCTTGTTTTGTGGCTGTTCCTTTTCGGTATTGTTATCGTCCTCTTTCTCCAGGTGGTTTCCGGCTACAACATTAATCGATTGATTGGCGGCAATAAGAGTTTGCGAAATGAATTGCAAGTACAAAATAATTTGCGTTCCATAGAAGTCGATCTTTTTTTAATAGAAAGCAATGTGAGAGGAGCGATCATTACCGGGGACTCAACTCTTCTTCAGCAAACCCAAAAAAACAATGAAAAAATTGATGGGCAGTTGCATCAACTGATTCAGAACCTGCAATCTAAAATTCCTGCTGCTGAACTTTCTCTTCTTCAAAAATTGCTGCAACAAAAAATAAATTTCAACAAGGATATTATTAATACGTTTTACAAAACCGGTAAAGCCGGCGCTGAAAGTTTGATCAGTACCAATCGTGGTACCATCATACGGGATAGTGTTATTGCTGTTATCGCTCAAATTGAAACCGACCGTCAAACGCAGTTGCGAAGTATTGTTGATTCCATAGAACTGACAGGGAGGCGGGCAAGAATATGGGGGTTTGTGATTACAGCTATAGCGCTGGGTGCACTGATTGTGGCTTTTTTATTTATTACGAACCAGGGCAGAAATCAGCAGCGGATGATCAAAGCGTTGAATGAATCGGAAAAAAGAAGCAAGGAGCTCGCCAATATGCAGGAGCAATTTCTTGCCAATATGAGTCATGAGATTCGCACACCTATGAATTCGATTCTTGGGTTTACCAACCTGTTGAAGCGAACAGAATTGAATCACATGCAAAGAGAATATGTGCAGAACATTCACTCCGCCGGAGAAAATTTATTGACACTGGTAAATGATATTCTCGATCTTTCAAAGATTGAAGCAGGTATGATGCACATCGAGGAAACCCGCTTCAGTTTAAGAAGCATGGTAAGCTCTGTAGGAGCCATGTTTATTGAGAAGATCAGGGAAAAGAATTTAAAGTTCAACGTTCATATTGATAAAGATGTACCTGATATTTTATGTGGAGATGCTGTAAGGCTTACTCAAATACTGGTCAACCTGATTAGTAATGCCGTAAAGTTTACAGATACAGGAGAGATTGGCGCATATGTTCAGTTACTTGCTTCATCTGAAACAGATGCCCGTATCAGGATTTGCGTAAAAGACACCGGCATTGGAATAGCATCTGAAAAACAGTCCGCAATTTTTGAACGCTTTCAGCAAGCCGAACTGGAAACAACAAGACGATTTGGCGGAACTGGTTTGGGATTGTCAATTGTAAGACAATTGATAGAAATGCAGGGAGGAACCATTCGCCTGGAAAGTGAACCGGGAAAAGGTTCGGAATTTATTGTTGAATTGAACTACAAGCTTCCGGACCTTGCGCAAATGTATTCAGAAGCTCTTGCCGAACAGGAAGAGCAGGTGCCGCTGCAAAAAATAAAAGTGTTGATTGCTGAAGATAATCCCATGAATCAGCAATTGGTAAAACACCTGATGAAAAGCTGGTCACTGGATCATTTAATTGTGAATACAGGAGCTGAAGCAGTAGAAGAATTGAAACAGAATTCTTATTCCATTGTATTGATGGACATTCAAATGCCTGACATGGACGGATACACAGCCACAACCGTCATTCGTAACGAATTAAAGCTTGATGTGCCAATTATTGCAATGACGGCACATGCAATGGTAGGAGAAAAAGAAAAATGCCTTCAACTGGGGATGAACGATTATGTTTCCAAGCCCATTAAAGAAACAGTATTGTATAACATCATTGCCAGGCATGCACAGCATATTCCCGGAAAAACCGAGACGGCGCACCACATTCAATTAAACTATCTCCATCAGCTATCGGGTAATGATAAAGATTTTGAAAGGGAAATATTGAGCCAGTTTCTTACCCAAGTCCCAGCCGAACTTACACAGCTCGAACAAGCCATAAAAGAAAACGATTTTGATACGGTACGCCGGACGGCCCATAGTTTAAAATCAACAGTGGGTTATGTGGGTCTTGCAGAAGAATTGCATCCTTATCTTGAACAGATAGAAAAAGATGCTGTGATCCAAAATGGAGAACATTTTGAAAAAAATTACAATCATGTCAAATCAACATGCAACCTTGCTATGAACGAGGTAAAATCCTTGCTGGATAATGGTTTGGTTTAACAGAACCTTCGGTAAACAGGGCTTGAAAATTGTTCTTTTAAAGTGGTTTCACACCTTGATATTTAACGAGTTTTTTTCGGCTTTCATCGAAACAGGTATTTGGGGCAGGATTAAGGGTGTACTTTTATAGTGCCTTCTGATAGTAATAGATCGTAAGATATTCTACATATAGATAAAAGTCTTGGTTTCGTATGGTTAAGGGTGAAGCCCTGCTTTTCTAAGCGGGGCACTTTTTTTCAGATAAAAAATATTTCAATATAGCTGCTTCCTGGTTATGCCATAACTGAAAGGAAGCAATGTCCTAATCAAAGCGTCCTGTTTCTACAGGGGGCTTTTTTTATCACCGCAGATTAGAAGATTTTGAAGGATTTGCAGAACACTTCACTTCATAGTTGGTACCAGGACGAAGGATCGTGTTTTGTTCTCTCAGGAGAAAAAATAATTTCAGTAAGACTTTCTGTGAAGAATTTTCAAAATTCACAATTGACGATTCACAATTCACGATCCAGCAGATCAGGTCGTCGCTGCTCTGTTCTTTGCAAGGCCTGTTCATGGCGCCACTCATCAATTTTTTTTAAATCACCACTTAATAAAATGTCAGGCACTTTCCATCCTTTAAAATCGGCAGGACGAGTATATACTGGTGGGGACAATAAATTATCCTGGAATGAATCCGTCAATGCAGAAGTTTCATCATTTAATACGCCCGGTAGTAATCTGCCTATGGCATCAACCAAAACAGCAGCGGCCAGTTCTCCACCGCTGAGCACATAATCGCCGATAGAAATTTCCCTGGTTATGTAATGTTCACGAATGCGCTCATCAATGCCTTTGTAGTGCCCGCAGATCAATAAAATATTTTCCAGTAAGGAGAGTTGATTGGCTGTCTTCTGGTTGAGCGTGTTTCCATCCGGCGTTAAATAAATGATTTCATCGTATTTTCTTTCCTTCTGTAAATGTTCAATGGCATTTGCCAGTGGTTCGCACATCATCACCATTCCTGCGCCGCCGCCATATTGATAATCATCTACCTGCCCATATTCATTCACTGCCCACTGGCGCAGATTGTGAGTGTGTACCTGAAGCAAGCCCTTGCTTTGGGCTCTTTTCATAATAGAATGTGATAAAGGGCTTTCTAATAATTCGGGCAAAACGGTGATCACATCAATTCGCATTCGGCAAAGATAACCTCCAATAAAAAAGTCGCTGAATTGTACAGCAGCTTTTGAACTAAGCAGTGTTCATTCCTAATTGCTGGAAACAATTATCTCCTTTGAGGCAGTATTATC
This sequence comes from Flavisolibacter sp., assembly GCA_017745135.1. Classification (GTDB taxonomy): domain Bacteria; phylum Bacteroidota; class Bacteroidia; order Chitinophagales; family Chitinophagaceae; genus Flavisolibacter. Next base: position 3,551 of record JAGIAB010000104.1, on the reverse strand, counting down.
GTCGTGATCTGTGGCTTCTATGGTTATAGTGTATGTTTTACCAGGATTGGTTACAAAGGTTTTATTTACCTGGAAATTTCTTCCATCTACATGATCTTCTGAATGCGCCCAATGTCCGCCGGTATTATCTACTGCAATTACATGTACCATATGCAGTCCCACATTATCGGTTATAGTGGCTTTAATGGTGACGGTTTGGCCGGAAGAAAATACCTGGCTCTGTTGGGGAGATATCACAACAATTTCGGGAGGTGTCACATCAGATTTCTTACATCCAAAAACAAAAAGTAGAAAAAGGATAGGTGCTGCTACTTTCATATTTCTTCTGAATACGGCAAACAAGGTGGTTCCGTTGCAGGCTCAGCTTTCTTTTTACAAAAAATTCAAAATTCTTACTCACATATTATTTTTTTTCATGGCAGAGGAATGGTCTTTGTGGTAAAGTTTAGTTGTAAAGTAAGGTATTATGCAAATGAATTGGAATGAATTTGGCGTCGATGAGTTAAGAGAGACCTATGAAAAAGAATCTGCCAAACTCAAAGCTTCTCTTTTAAGCGGGACTTCCTGGGAAGAATTAAAAGAGCAAAGATTGAAGGTGACCGAGTTGGCAATTGCACTTCATAAAAAGATCAATACTTCTTCTAATCCTGCAGAGTCAACTGACAGGAGTGAAAAAAGGATTGCCAGGTAATTACCTGCATTCCATTAATATCCTGTCCAAAGCTGCACCTAAAGTGCTAAATGTGGGAGGCTTTGTAACCATTTCCGTATCGAATTTTTTACAATAGAGTTTGTCGAGTTCGCTTTCCGATGTGGTGAAAACCACGACAGGAATTTCCTTGTACTCTTCGGTATTTTTTATAATTGAGAGCGTTTCCTTTCCGTCCAAAACGGGCATGTTAATATCAAGAATAATCAGGCAGGGAAGATCTGATTTTTCCTGTGCTTCTTTAAGATATTCAAGAGCTTCTTTACCATTATGGACCTCTACGATTTCAAAATTCCTCTTCTTTCTTTCGAGGACTTCCCGCATCATCTGCAGGTCTTCGTAATCATCGTCGGCCCAAAGAATTTTGTGCTTTAGCATAGGTTAATTTTCAGCATCCACTAGAAGCCACTATCGGCATCTTATTAAAGATAGACATCTTGTAGCGTTGAACAGGCTGCATTAGATAAGTTGGTAAATACTGGCGGTGAAATTGAATTATCAACTGACAGTTTTTTTAATAACACGACTGAATAAAATAAGACAACCAGGTATGTTTTTTTCTGAAAGCCTCTTTTTTAGTTATCACTGCACAAAATTTGTGGTTACAATAGCGGAGGTGGTATTATGAGGATGTACGAATTTCAATTGCTTTCACAGGACGACCAGATTGCAATTCTTTACCAGGAAGGAATATATATTGGGAAGAAGAAGGCGGATAAGACTACACTCTTGTATCAATTAGCCAGTTTTTATGTCGAAATAACTTACGCCAGTTACCGAAGAGTAATTCAAAACATAGTTTATTCAGAATCCACTTCTGTACTCGATCCCTATCTTGAACAAATACCAATAGAATATTTGGTGACATGACGGGCTTTACAATAAATTTGTAGGCCTCTATGTTAACGCCGTGACACTCAAAAACATAATTTTTTACGCTGATGACGATACCGACGACCTGGAACTGGTTCAGGACGCCTTTGCACGATTTACCAATAATGTAGAAGTAGTAACGGCAAAAGATGGTGTACAGGCTTTATCTTATTTGCAATCTCTGAATATACAAACGCCTACGCCCTGTCTTATTATATTGGATATAAACATGTCCATCTTAAATGGGAGGGATGTATTGAAAAAGATCAAAGAATTACCGCATTTATCAACGGTGCCAGTGGTTTTATTCAGCACTTCCTCTTCAACGCTGGACCAGGAATTTGCCAAAAAATACGATGCGGGTTTTGTAACCAAGCCTTTGGATGTTTCGCAAATGGAAATGATCACCGAACTTTTTATTGACCATTGCAGCGATGAAATCAAAAGAAACATCAGGAGACATTTATCCTGATCACTCTTCTTCTCCAAAAAAATCATCCAGCTCTCTTCTCTGTTTTTTAGTAGGCCTTCCAATTTTGCTTTTGCGTTTGCCGGTATGGAAAGAAGCCGCCTGGAATTGCATTTTTTCCACGTCTTCCTGCGGAGTAAGATCGAGGTAGTATTTGATCGCTTCTGAATAAGCTACGCGGTTATGAAGTAAGCCTGTAACTTTTATGATCCATTTCTTTGCTTCTGTTTTCACTTCGTACTCATCGCCAATGGACACATTTTTGGAAGCTTTTACGAGGGTTCCGTTTTGTCGAACCTTGCCCGTGTCGCATGCGGCGGCTGCCATTGTCCTTGTTTTAAACAAGCGTATTGACCACAGGTATTTATCAATTCTCAGTTTATCCTTTTCTGCCATTGGGTCAAAATTATTTTTTATTTTAGAAGAAAGATTATGCCATGAAACTGCTGATGCTATCTGCTTTTTGTGTTCTATCCTTCTGCGTATTTGCTCAATTGCCCGACAATAAAAATCCGCAATTACAGGATACTCTGAAAAACTTTAAAGGAAACAACTCAGATATTTTGCATAAACAGCAAGATTATTTACAAAGAAAAAAAGCTCCACATAATTTGCTTGCAAATAAACACGGTAATGTTGTGCTTCTTCCGCAGGACAAGATGCCTTGCATTGTTCCTGACACAAGCGGCCTTGCAAAAATACCGAACGCATGGGGTGCCACCACTGTTCCTTATGTGCCGCAATTCCATTCTATTCCTAATCCTGCTTTGCCAAGGCAACAGTCTTTTGAATTGAAGATTCCCGATAACAGTTTAGACAGTCAAACCAAATAAAAAAGTCAAAAGTTTTTCAACATTTGACTTTTACTTCTGAATTAAATCTGTTTATTGCTGCGCAAAAAATTTATGGAAATAAGGAATGGTTTCTATTCCCTTATAATAATTCTCCAGGTTAAATTTTTCATTGGGTGAATGCAGGTTGTCATTATCCAAACCAAAGCCCATGAACACAATCTTAATTCCCAATTCTTTTTCTAAAATGGAACAGATAGGAATACTTCCGCCGCCCCGAACAGGTATTGGTGTTTTGCCAAACGTGGTTTGAACAGCCTTTGCCGCAGCCTGGTAGCCTTTACTGTCGATTGGTGTCATGTATGCTTCCCCGCCATGATGTTCAAAAGCATGAACGGTAACAGAAGGAGGAGCAATCTTTTTAAAATGCTCCAACAATAAATCAGTGATCTTTCTTGAATTTTGATTCGGTACCAACCGTGCAGAAATTTTTGCGGTGGCTTTGGAAGGTAAAACGGTTTTTGCTCCCTCGCCGGTATAACCGCCCCAAATTCCATTTAGTTCAAGCGTTGGACGAATGCCGGTTCTTTCATTGGTTGTAAAACCTTTTTCGCCCCAAAGTTCCTTCACACCTAAATCTTTTTTATACTCTTCTTCGTTATAAGGTGCTCTTGCCATTAGTTCTCGTTCTTCTTTTGTTGCCTCAACC
>JAGIAB010000103.1:4287-9124 GCA_017745135.1 Flavisolibacter sp. | reverse complement strand
TTTCTTAACACCGGTAATTCTTTGGATGCAAAAATATATCCGATCCAGGTTCTTTTTGCTCCGACTACGAGGAAACAATTTTTTAAAAACCGGAAAGGGTTTTTTAAGAATAAAAAATGTAAGGGAAAGAGCAGGATTGAAGCAATTGAGAATAAAACATCGACCAGTCGTTTCAACCTTCGGTTAACTGATTTTGCAAGCCTGAACTCCTCTTCATAAGAAAGGGCTTTACCTTTTGCCGAACTATCATCACTGCCAATAATACTATCGCCGGCAAAAAACCTTGCTTTTATCTTTTTTAACCGTTGAATTTGTTCGATGATTTCTTTGTAAGAAAGTTGCCCTGCACAAAAAATAATTTCTTTGGCATTTAAAAATTCAACAGCCCTGCCGGCTTCGTCAAGTTTTGAAATAAAGCCTTCTGCATTGCCATTTACCGAAATGCGTCCCGCAACTTTGTCTCCTAAGTTTTTTTGTTGAAGCAGGTCTTTTACTTTTTGAAATTCCTCCTTTGTACCGGCTATTAAAATATAGGGATTTGAAATTTTTTCAGGCGGTTCCGATAAAATTTCCGAACGGATCAACAACAATCTTACAACAGTAATTAATACAAAGGCAAGCAAAGCGCCGAAAACAACAACACCTCTTGAAAAACGAAGATGCTCGGGAAGCAAAGCATAGATTGCCAATAGCGAAAGGGTAGCAATGGCGGTAGACCGCACCAGCTTTGTTGTTCGGTAATATGTATCATACAAACCTGCATAGTAAGCTACCACCAGGTAAACCAATGTAAATGCAGGAAAAGAAAAGAACAGTAGCCGGTCGGGAAAAACAATATCCTTTCGAACATACTCTATCCATATTTCCTTCATCAACCAAAACGAAAAAAGAATTAACAAAGCATCAATCACAGGCAATCCAATCCATTTTATGAATTTGCCGATGGCCGCAATGGCTGCTCTTATCCAAATTGCCAAATGAATAGCCGCATTAAAAACGCCGGCTTTTGTTCCGCCATAGTGCTTGTGAACAAAAACACTCATGGCGTTGTAAAACATTTTTACATAATTCAGGCTGCCACGCCTTGTACTTTCACCTTTGAAATGAATGATGGTAGTGCCGGAGAAATAATAATTTTTATATCCGGCTTTTTGAATGCGATAGCTTAAGTCTACATCTTCCCCATACATGAAAAAAGTTTCATCAAAACCTCCAACTTTATCCAAAACTTTTTTTTGTATCATCATAAAGGCGCCTGCTAAAACATCAACTTCGTGGCTCGCATCCTTATCGAGATGACCGATATGATAGCGACTGAACCATTTTGATTTTGGAAAAAGAGCCGCCAATCCAAACAATTTAAATAACGATGTGACAGGCGAAGGAAAAGACCGCTTTGATTCCTTCAAAAAGTTTCCGGAGCCATCCACCATTTTTACACCAATAGCACCACACTCAGGATGCACATCAAAAAAAGAAATGCAGTTTTTAAAACAATCCTCAGGGAGAATGGTGTCCGGGTTCAGAAATAAAATCAATTCGCCCTTTGCTTTTGCTAATCCTTCATTACAAGCCTTTGCAAAGCCCGTATTGGTTTTATTGGGAATAAAATTTACCTCGGGAAATTTCGGCTGCAGGTATTCAAGACTTCCATCTTTTGAATGATTGTCTACGACTATAATCTCAGCATCTAAGCCATAACTACTTTTCCGGACCGACAATAAACATTGCTCCAAAAAGTATTTGACATTGTAATTGACTATGACTATTGACAATCTCAACCGTAGAAAATTCTAAACCGACAAACCTAAAGAATAAAGAACTAGGAACAAAGGACCGAAGAAGGAAGAGTGTTATGCTATTAATAATCCTGGTAATCAATCCTTAATCCGTACAATCTGCGGTTTATCTTTGCGCATGCTCAAAAACACCTTATTAGAAGCCGTTCATGCGGCCGCAGACGAAATGCGGAGATTCAATGATCTTGATTTTAAAATTTCAAATAAAGAAGGAATAAATAACCTGGTTACTGAGGTGGATCATGCTTCGGAGAAAATTATCATCGACATCATCAAAAAAAACTATCCGGATCATCATATTTTAACTGAAGAGGCCGGCGACCTGGTGCAGGACTCCCAATACAAATGGATCATCGATCCTATTGACGGAACTGTCAACTTCGCCCATCGCATTCCTCTTTGTTGTGTTTCCATTGCTATTGAGCAGAATAAAGAAATCATTCTTGGCGCCGTTTACAATCCTTACCTCAACGAATTATTCGTTGCCGAAAAAGGAGGTGGAGCTACTTTAAATGATAAGAAGATCAGCGTGAGCAAAAAAGAAAATGTGAGCAATGCCTGTTTGGTAACCGGCTTTCCTTACACGTATTTAGATGAACCTAATGGACCGCTGGAAGTATTTTCAAGATTCATAAGAAAAGGGGTTCCCGTTCGTCGTCTGGGTTCCGCTGCTATTGATTTAGCCTGGGTGGCTGCCGGAAGGTTTGATGGATTTTATGAACATAAATTGCAGGCATGGGACAGTGCTGCCGGTTTTTTACTGGTGCAGGAAGCCGGTGGAACAGTAACGCATTTTAATGGTGATCCCTATTCACCCTATCAGCATGGTTTGATTGCAAGCAACGGCATCATTCATGACGAATTAATGAAGTGGGTAAATGGCGAACTTCCTAAATCTTAACTTATTTTCAATTCATGAGCGAAAACAGAACAGAAGTTTCTACGTTAGGCGAATTTGCTTTGATCGATCACCTGACTAAAAATATCGAGATACAAAACGCATCCACCATTGTTGGAGTAGGCGATGATGCTGCCGTGATTGATCATTTTGGCAAGCAAACGGTTGTTACCAACGATTTATTGATCGAAGGTGTTCATTTTGATTTAATGTACACACCCCTGAAGCATTTGGGATATAAATCGGTGGTAGTGAATGTCAGCGACATTTATGCAATGAACGCAACGCCTGCACAAATTGTTTTAAGCATTGCTTTCAGTAATCGTTTTAGCGTGGAAGCCTTGGATGAATTTTATGAAGGCGTATATGCTGCTTGTGAAACCTATGGCGTTGACCTGATTGGTGGTGATACCTGTTCTTCTCAAAAAGGATTTATTATTTCATGTACGGCAATTGGCGAAGTAAGTCCTGATAAATATGTAAAAAGAAACGGTGCACAAAAAGGAAACCTGGTTTGTGTGAGTGGCGATTTGGGTGCTGCTTATTTAGGATTAACCTTGCTGGAAAGAGAAAAGAAAATTTTTCTGGAGAATCCGAACATTCAACCCGACCTGGAAGGAGAGAAATACATTGTTGGAAGAATACTGAAGCCGGAAGCGAGAAAAGACATCGTTGAATTCCTGGCACAAAACAATATTCAGCCAACGGCCATGATGGATATAAGTGATGGATTGAGCTCCGAGGTATTACACATTTGCAAACAAAGCAATGTGGGATGCGTGTTGTACGAAGAAAAACTTCCAATTGGCGAAGAAACAAAAATGGCAGCCTTTAAATTTAACCTTGATCCTACTGCCTGTGCACTGAGCGGTGGTGAAGATTACGAGCTCTTGTTCACAGTTAAGCAGGATGATTACGAAGCCATTTCAAAAAACACAGACATCAGCATCATTGGTTATATCACCGATGAAGAAGCCGGCGTCAATATTTTTACAAAAGGCGGAAATAAATTCCCGGTAACGGCACAGGGCTGGAACGCATTTAAATGAGATAAGAACTATGAAGAGCCTTCTCCCTGCCCTTTCAGTTTTAATCTTATTAAGCAGTTGCGCCGTCAGTAAAAGCAATTACAATCCCAATAAAAAATTTTCTCCTGAACAATTGCAAAAGGATTATGAATTGTTCAGGAATATTCTCGAAGAATCGCATCCCAGTTTGTACTGGTACACTCCAAAGGATAGTATTGATTATTATTTTGAAGCAGGTGCCAGCCAACTACAAGACTCTCTTACCGAATCTAAGTTCCGAAATGTTTTAAGTTATGTAGTAGCGCAGATCCGTTGCGGTCATACCAGCGTTCGTGCATCAAAGGATGCCGCCAGGTACTCCAACCGCACCAGGACCTGGATGTTTCCTCTCAACGTTAAAGCCTGGGGTGATACTGTGCTGGTTACATCGAACATTTCCCGCAGGGACAGCAATGTAATGAGAGGTGTTGTGCTGAAATCAATTGATAACAGACCTATTTCTGTTATTGTCGATTCCATGTTTCAATATATCGCTGGCGATGGTTACAATACCACGCATAAATACCAAAGCATCAGCAATGGTGGCGTGTTCCGTTCGATGTACGGTTCTATTTATGGTTTGAAATCCAGGATACCTGTTGAGTATATCGACACGGCAGGAAGGCTTCGGAAATCAGATTTGAGCTTAGGAATTTTACCGATAGATACTGCAAGATTAAGAAGGGAGCGATTGCATCCAACATCTAAAAGGGTAAGAAAAAAAATGGCCTTGCAGTCCATGCGGAATATGAGCATTGATACAAGCCTGAACACTGCTTTTTTAGAAGTGAATACGTTTGCTTCAGGAAACCACCTGCGGCCGTTTTTTAGGTCTTCATTTAAAAAGATGCGTCAGCAAAAGATCCAAAACCTTGTGGTAGATATGCGGGGCAATGGTGGAGGAAGTGTCATTCTTTCCAATCTGCTTACGAAATATATTGCTGATAAACCGTTTAAGATTGCAGACACGCTGTATGCTATGAAAAGAAAGAGCAGCTATCATTCCCACATGAAAAATTATTTACCGAGCCGCTTGTTCCTGCTTTTTCTTACGCATAAAAAAGGGGATGGGC
>JAGIAB010000103.1:0-4277 GCA_017745135.1 Flavisolibacter sp. | reverse complement strand
AACCGGAACAACGGCAGTCGAAAACAAATACTTCAAGCCGAAAAAGAAAAATCATTTCAACGGCACTACTTATATTTTAACTGGAGGAAATACGTTTTCTGCAGCCACACTGTTTACAAAAGCTTTGGTTGATCAACCCGATGTAATTGTAGTGGGAGAAGAAACCGGCGGAGGTGCTTATGGAAATTCTGCGTGGTTGATCCCGGATGTAACGTTACCCAATACAAAGGTTCGTTTTCGACTGCCGTTGTTCCGGTTAGTGGTTGATAAAAATGCTCCGAAAGGCAGGGGCGTTATTCCTGAAGTGGAAGCACTTCCTTCGGTGAATGCAATCAGAAAAAATGAAGATTATAAAGTGAGTAAGGTGTTGGAGATGATTAAATCTAATAACAAAATAACTTCGGGAGTTGATTAAGACCGTGTCACTGCTCACAATAAAATCTCAAACTCATCAGCATCTCTCCAAAACTGAAATTTCTCTCTCACTTCTTGCAATCGTTCCTTATTTAATTGAATGGTAAACACATCTTCTTCATCCGCTTTTTCATATAATATTTCTCCGAGTGGATCAATTACCATGCTATCGCCACTGTGATAAATATTATTTCCATCATTGCCAACGCGGTTTACACCAATAACATAGCACTGGTTTTCTATAGCCCTTGCACGTAGCAAAGATTTCCAGGCAAGATTTCTTCTCTCGGGCCAGTTGGCAACGTAGACCAAAACATCGTATTCAAAAGCCCCTTCCTCATCAAACTGCTGCCTGGCCCAAACCGGGAAACGCAGATCATAACAAACCATCAGGTTCACTTTCCAGCCATTGACAGAGGCAATCAAACGTTTGGTTCCGGCTGAATAATGCTTGTCTTCTTCGCCGTAAGCAAACAAATGTCGCTTGTCATAATAACCATATTGTCCATTGGGTAACATCCAGATAAGACGGTTAAAATAACTTCTATCTTCTTCAATAATAACGCTTCCGGTAAGAATGACCCTTTTTGATGCCGCTGTTTTTTTCATCCACTGCACGGTTGGCCCTTCCATGGTTTCAGCTAGCTCTTCGGGCTTCATGCTAAAACCTGTACTGAACATCTCAGGAAGAACAACTACATGCGTTTGTTCTGAAATAGAATTGATTTTTTCTTCCAGGATTTGAAGATTCGCATTCTTGTCTTCCCAATGCAACTGCGTTTGTAGTAAAGTAAAATTCAGGAAACTCATAGTGCAAAAAAATGAATTAATTGTGAGTTGTTATTATCTCCGGCGTTTGTAATAAAACTATTCTTGAGTTTAACCCAATTTTCAAATCAGGTGCAGTTTTAAATGAGACGCTTTAAACACTCTACTTTAAAGTTTCAACGCCGTTATTCCCTATTTTTGAAAAAAACCAATGATGATGAAGGTTGTATTTTTTTTCGTTTCAATTGTATTGTTTTCGGCAACGGATCTGATCGCACAGTCACAGTCACCTGATGCCGTAAAAATTAATTTGCCGGTTGGATTTACTACAGAAGTGATTGGAAAAAATTTAGGCCGTGCACGGCATATTGCCGTCAACAGCAACGGCGATGTTTATATAAAGCTTGACAGACCAAGAAACGGAAAAGGAATCCTTCGCCTGCGTGATAAAAACAGAGATGGAAAGATCGACGACACAACAAGTTTTGGTGACTATGGTGGTACCGGCATCGCCATTAAAAATGGATATCTCTATGCTTCTTCCAACTCTGCGGTTTACAGGTATAAATTAAATAATAACGAACCCGATACAGAACATCCTGAAACGATTGTCTCCGGTTTACTGGATAGAGGACAGCACAACTCCAAGTCTATAACATTGGACAATAATGGAAATATTTACGTAAACATTGGGGCGCCTTCCAACGCCTGCCAGCTTCAGGACAGAGCCACGGGTGCACCGGGACAAGACCCTTGTCCGTTATTGGATGTGTCGGGCGGCATCTGGCAATTCAAAGCGGATAAAACAGGTCAAAAATTTGAAGACGGCGTTCGCTATGCAACAGGAATCAGGAACACAGTTGGTTTAGATTGGAATAGTGCAACCAATACCTTGTTTGCAATGCAACATGGACGTGATGGTTTACAGGATTATCATTTCTTTCCTGATTCCGTAAGTGTTGAACTACCTGCAGAAGAAATGCTGGAAGTAAGCAAGGCCGGCGACAATTTTGGATGGCCTTATTGTTTTTACAATCAATTTATCGGTAAAAAAGTTTTGAATCCTGAATATGGCGGTGATGCAAAAACAGTTGGCCGTTGCGAAGATGTTAAGCTACCCGTGATGGCTTTCCCCGGCCACCTGGCGCCCAATGCCATCCTGTTTTACACAGGCAACCAGTTTCCTGAAAAATATCGCAATGGTGCTTTCATTGCTTTTCATGGCTCCTGGAACAGGGCTCCATTGGAACAGAAAGGATTTTTCGTTGCCTTTGTCCCTTTTAAGAATGGAAAGCCCAGCGGCAACTGGGAGATGTTTGCTACCGGTTTTGCAGGAAGGGAAAATGTAACTGCACCAAACCAGGCTGTTTTCAGACCATGTGGTTTAGCGCAGGGACCTGATGGTTCTTTATATGTTACCGATGATGCCAAAGGATATGTTTGGAAAATCAATTTCACAGGAAAATAAAATAATAATGAGAGTTTTTGTATTTGTGTGGTTGCTGATTCCCTGCCTTGTAAAAGCCCAGGCAAAAAAGCCTGCCGGTACTACTTCAAAAACGGCAAGTAGTTCCGCAAATACGTTAAAGAATTCAATCACCCGCGGCCATGCAGTGTATACACAATACTGTCTTACCTGCCACCAGGCTGATGGATCAGGTGTGCCTAATTTGAATCCGCCGTTGATCCGGACAAAATGGACATTGGGTTCTAAAACTGTTTTGATAGAACAAGTATTAAAAGGCTCGAGCGGCAAAGTGGAAATAGATGGGGAAACTTTTAATAACAGCATGCCCCCGCTTGCCAGTTTAACCGATCAACAAATTGCAGATGTACTAACCTATGTAAGAAACAATTTTGGAAACAAGGCAAGCATAGTAACGCCTGCAGAAGTGAAAGCAGTAAAAGCAAAAACAAAATAGTTTAGACTTCTTCCATGTCTGTCTCTGTTAAAAATATTTTCCCTTTAATTGTACCAGCAAGTTATTACGCCAAGGGTACTTGGGAACTGCCGCATTATAGACTGCCAAATGAAGCTTTTTTACTGACTTGGGCTGTTTTTGGAAATGATAATTCAATGACCTATTTAACGCAAGATCAATTTATCGGCTTAAATAGTGAAAATAAAAATTGGCAGCAGGAAGCATTTGAGAACCTTAGATACTCAATTGCTAAGAATGAAATGTTTTTTACTCATTTTAAAATGAGTGAAGATCAATCTAGATTGATCTTTCTTTCTTTTATTCATAGCGATGGCATAGGTTCAAGCAGAATACTTCTTTCTAGCGAGTTGCAAAGAATATTTCCAAACGGATATTATGTTGCATTTCCAGATAGAAGTTGTGGCTTGGTTATTTCGAAAGATATTTCTGAAGAAGAATTGACGGAAACTAAAAATTTGGTGCAAAGCATGTACCAAGAAGCGACTATTCCAATATCAAACCAACTGTATTCCAACGACGATTTCACACTACCTGAATTATTGGTAAAACCAATCGACATCGATCGCTCTCAATTTTCCATAAACGAGGCTTTAAAATTAGCCACGAAAAAAAATAATACCCCGGAACTGATCAAAGGAGAAATCGCAGATTATTACTATTCACCTGAAGGCATTTTATATTCTTATTCCAAAAGCACCAAGCGAACGGTCAAAACCATTTCAGACAACATTTCATTGGTAAAACAAATTACCGGTGGAAAGAAAGTTCCTTTACTGATTTATCTGGCCAATTCCCCGGTACCGGATAAAGAAACCAGGAAGTTTTCTGCAGAGCAGTTGCCAAATGTTTATACAGCAATGGCTATGGTTTCAAAGGGAGGGCTTGCACAATTCATCATGAACATTCTTTTCAAATTCAAAGCTCCGCCAATTCCGATGAAGTCTTTTGCAGATGATAGGGAAGCGAAAGAATGGTTGAAACAATTTTTATAACCGCCAGCAGAAGCTTCGCAGCCAAAGCTTGTGTCTTCACAAGCTTTATAAACGCTTATGAAGATCCAAACACTGCTGGCAAAATTTTTTGTAACAATTATTGATTGGTGAGTTCATTGATCGCTTTGGTTACGAGATCAAATTCATATCCTTTTTGTAC
>JAGIAB010000102.1 GCA_017745135.1 Flavisolibacter sp. | reverse complement strand
GTGATTCACAGCTCTCAGGATCAGTGCCGCTTTTTTAAGCTGAATGACATCGATCCTAAGTTCAGTGGAAGAAACTGCCGGTTCAAGTAATTCGTTAGTCATATAGGTGATCCTCTTGTTATTACAAAAATAGTATTTGAGATCACTATTGCAAATCAAAATGGTATAAATGAAGCTTTTTTTACAAAGATTGTTTGGCAGATGAGTGAAAATCCTTACCGTAAAAGGGTTGTGAGTAGGCCAGATCGGCAAATTCGGCTTTCAAAAATTTCTTGTGCGATAATTCAACCATTGCTGATGCATCGACGTCGATAGCAGCAAACAAGGCATGGGGATGTTTAACAACCTGCGCAAATTTCTGGGCCCCGTTTCCAAAAAACAGAATACTTTTCTCCCGGAGAAGATCCTGAAAACTATTTTCATCCAGGATAAGATTGACCGGCGACAGAACAAAATTCAGTTCCTGGTCAAAAACAGCCGTAAATACTTCCATTCTTCTTGCATCGATCATTGGACATAAAAGATCTGAATGTTTGCCACGGACAGCCGAAGCCATCATTTGCAAGGTGTTGATCGCAATAAGCGGTTTGTTCAACACATAACACAATCCTTTTGCTGTTGCCATCCCTACCCGTAAGCCGGTGTACGACCCCGGTCCTTCGCTAACTGCAATGGCATCTAATTGTTGAAAGTTGAAATGATGTTCGTTCAATATTTCTTTTATAGCAACGTGCAACCAGGCAGCGCTGTCCTTTTGCGAAGGGTTAACCTTTACTGAAATGGGCTGATCATCTTGTGCAAGGCAAATAGAAGAGGTTTGAACCGCTGTGTCGATATTCAGAATAATACTCACAGCGGCAAGTTACTAATGAAAAAGTTTTTAATTAATCGGAGGCCGGGCATCATCTCTTGTATTGCGGATAAGACTGATACCTGTAAAGAAAAATATGGCGCCCAGCAAACCGTAAACAACCAAAATTTTAATTTGTCTTTCGGTGCCACTGGCTTTAATAAATAAAGTTGCAAAGTAGATGAGTGCTGCAATACCGAGAACCGTAAGGATAATTCCAAAAGTCCGTTTAACGTTCATAACCTCTTTTGGATGAGTAATGCAAATCGGTTGCCAGCATTAACGTCGATAATAACACCAGACTTCGGCGGAAAGTTTAAAGCCTATTTGGTCATTTTCTGCAACAGGCAGAACAATAACCGGTGAATTTTTGTTTAGTGAAGTTTTGGCAAACAAGCCCTTCAGGGGGCCTGATGTAAAGAATATTCTTTGTGCGGTGTGACTGAACCGATAGTCTCCTTCTTCGCTTGTCGTTGATAATTTGTATTTATTACCGTCAAGAAGGATGATATCACCTTTCTCCCATTTACTTTCAGTGGTTTTTGTTACTGTCTCGTATTTACCGGTCGGCAATGTTTGAACCCCATTTTGCGCAGAAGCAGTGCAGGTAAAAAATAAAACTATAGAAAGTAAAAAAACTTTCATAGGCATACGGTTTAACGAGAACAAGGTACAATTTTCCAATAAGAAGTCAATCGTAAGCTAACGAGTCGTAATATGAAAAATTACGATGGGGAATATCATTCAAACTTTTTGTATAGTGTATATAAAATCTTTTTATCGCCTTCGTTAAGCAAAGCAGTTTTATCTTCTACTTGTTTATATTTTCTCTTGAAAGTTTGAATAACTGCAATGGAATCTTTTATATCGTAACCAACGATCCTTAATGCCTGAAGTGCATTAAAATGAGGCGGAACCACAACATTGGTGGTATCACTCCACCAAATACCAAAGCCACTGTCTGCTAATCTCTTCCAGGGGAAATACACATTGGGATCAACTTTTCTGCCGGGGGCTATATCCTGGTGACCAATAAAATTTGCTGTTGGAATTGAATATGCTTTTTTAAGAGTCATCAATAAAGTCAATAAGCTGCTGATTTGTTGATCAGTAAACGTTTCGAAACCGTTGTTATCAATTTCAATTCCTATTGACGAAGAATTAATATCGGTATTGTTTCCCCATTTAGCAACACCTCCGTGCCATGCCCTTAAATAATCGTTGAGCATATGATGTATGGTGCCATCTTTACAAATCACGTAATGTGCACTTACCTGGGTTTTTGCAGTAGTGAAAGTTTTTAATGTTTGCTCACAACTGTTTTGGGCTGTATGATGAATGATGACAAAATTGGGTTTACGTAAATTAAAATTGGTGGTACCAACCCAATTGCCTGTTGCAATAGAATCCTTCAACGGCGTTTGTTGAATAGTCCTGGCTAATTGCTTCGTCTGCTTTTTATAAGATTTATTTGTTGAATGATAAGGTCTGCGATTACAGCCCAGGGAAATCATTAGTAAACCTAACGAGGACAACAGGAAAAGATTTTTATGCAAGCCCATAAATAGTTTGTTGCGGTTGAAAATACATAACAATTCCATTTTTTAAACAAGAATCCAATGGTTTGGTTTTTGTGGCTTAAAAAGAAAAAATTTTATGGCAAAAGATATTAAAGACAAAAAAGTAGCAATTCTTACCGAGAACGGTTTTGAAGAAGTAGAACTCACCAGTCCAATGAATGCATTGGAGCAAGCTGGCGCAACCGTTCATATTATTTCTCCCGAAAAGGATAAGGTAAAAGCATGGAATCATGATCACTGGAGTATTGAATTATCCGTTGATAAAAATTTAAGCGAGGCAAATCCCGAAGATTATGACATGCTTCTTCTGCCGGGCGGAGTATTGAACCCGGATAAACTGCGTTTAAATAAAGAGGCTGTTTCATTTGCACAGCATTTTTTAGAACAGGCAAAACCCTTAGCCGCCATTTGTCACGGTCCGCAAACCTTAATTGAAACCGGCATGCTGGATGGAAGGACAATGACTTCTTACTGGTCGGTAAAAACAGATCTGATCAATGCCGGAGTCAATTGGGTAGATAAAGAAGTAGTAGTGGATAATGGCTTAGTTACCAGCCGCAGTCCTGAAGACCTGGAAGCTTTCAATAAAAAAATGATTGAGGAGTTAGCGGAAGGACAACACGCTACAAAAGGTCAGTTCACACATTCCAAATAATAAATTGAAGTCCCGCAACTGCGGGACTTCTGTTGAACAACTAAACCACCAACATACAGAACGTTTAATCGAATAAGGTTAAAGGCGGAGGGAGGATGAATGTGTTAATGAGATGACATTTCATATAAACATCCCTTTTTAGTAAGATAAGTTTATCCACTTTAAAGGATTCATGAAAAACTTTCCGGGAATATTCGCTTATAGCATTTTCATACATGTATTGCGATAAACCAGCAACAAAAGTGATGTGAGGCTTGCTCACCAATTTCAATGGAGGGCAATCATTTGATTGCATGAAGCCATCCAATATTTTTAAAGCATTGGCTAATCTTTTAAAGGGTTCCCCATCCTGCACTCTCAAATAAAGTCCGGAGGAAGGGAAAGCACTATAATTATTTAAAGTAACCGTAAAACTTTTTTGAAGACTGCAAATATTTTGAATCCATCGTATGAAGGTTGCTTCCATTGCTTCTTTAGCTAAAAAATTAGCAAGCGTAATATGAGGATGAAACCTTGTATCTTCTTCCAGTTCGTACTCTTTTTCAAATCTTTTTTTCTCTTCAAGAATCTTCTTGTTAACCGTTCCATCGGGATGCGCAACTAACAAGTATTCCCACAATTCATTGTCAGTTTGAAGATTCGTTGCACTGTTCCAGTTTTCCATAGCAATTTTTAAAATTCGTGCTAACAAAATATTTAGCATAAATTTACTAACAATTTTAGTAAACCACTGCACTATGGAGGATAATTTTTTTTACGCCGCTAATTACCAGGGATCGAAGGACTATACGCAATGGGATGTACCAACAGCAAATGCCACAGGATTTGGAGCTGCTGCAGATGATTATGCGGAGCGTGGAATTGATCTGAACGAGCAACTGATCAAAAACAAACCTGCTACCTTTTTTATGAGAGTAAACAGCGATGCCATGATCGGCGCAGGCATTCACATTGGCGATGTTGTAATTGTTGACCGTTCTATTGAAGCGAAAAACGGTAAAGTCATTATTGCTGTTTTGGACGGTGAAATGCTCATTCGCCGCCTGGAAATCAACCAAAACAAAAGAAGGCTGTTACCCGCTACTAAAAAACTTTCGCCTGTTGAAATAAACGACTCCAACACATTTTCTGTTTGGGGAGTAGTTACTTATGTAATTCATAGTGTATAAAAGAACTGATGAAAGCCATTGTCGATTGCAACAGTTTTTATTGCTCCTGCGAAAGAGTGTTCAAGCCTCACCTTGAAGAAAGACCTGTTGTTGTTTTAAGCAATAATGATGGTTGCATCATTTCCCGCACCGACGAAGCAAAAAGATTGGGCGTTGGCATGGCCGGCCCTTATTTCAAAGCAAGAGAAATAATTGAATCGAATAATGTTGCCGTGTTCTCCTCTAATTACAACCTGTATGGCGACATGAGCAGGCGAGTAATGGATACACTGAAATATTTACTAGGAGAAGACCATGTAGAAGTGTATTCTGTAGATGAAGCTTTTTTAAGTCTTGATGAATTCAATGGAGACTTCCACCATTCTGCTATGACCATCCGCAAAACAGTGGAACAATGGACAGGCATTGCTGTTTCGGTTGGAGTAGCGCCAACAAAAACTTTGGCGAAGCTGGCAAATAACATGGCTAAAAAAGACAAACAGTCTACTCAATGTGTAACCGTTCTGGATACTAAGGAAAAAATTGCCGAAGCTTTAAAGAAAACAAAGGTCAAAGAACTCTGGGGAGTAGGGTTTCAGTTTGCGTCCAAACTAAACTCATTTGGTATTACCACCGCGTGGGACCTTTACAATTTATCCGAACAATGGGTACGACGGTATTTAGGCGGCGTTACCGGTGTACGATTGTTGAAAGAATTGCATGGTGAAGAATCTATTTTAATGGACAAGGAATTGGTCAACAAAAAAATGATCACTACTACCAGAATGTTTGGCAGTCCTGTTACAGAACTGAATGATATTAAAGAAGCGCTGGCCACATACACGGCCCGTGCTGCGGAAAAATTGCGCCGTCAGCATAGTGCGGCCAGTGTGATCAATGTTTTTATTGTACCCAGGGAGGAAAACAAAACCAACACCTTCAGTCATGGGCCAATGATCAGCACTCATACCATTTTGCCAAATCCTACTGTACTTACGCACGAACTGATCAAACCCGCTATGAAAATGGCTGAAAGAATATTTCAGCCCGGGAAGTCATACAAAAAAGCGGGAGTGATTTTAAGCGGCTTGGTTCCTGATACTTCTATTCAAGCCAATTTGTTTGAAGCGCCTTCTAAAAGCATTGGCCGTTTTTTAATGGAGATGATGGACAATATTAATTTCAGCATGCGTAACGATGTGGTCAAATTTGCTTCCACCGGAATTAAACGAAACTGGAAGATGCGACAGGAATTTCACTCACCGCGATATACCACCCGGTGGGAGGAATTGTATAAAGTGAAATAGCATGGCTTGGCATTTGTATACGATCTTAAAAACAGTATGCCTGAAGGTCCATCCCTGGTCATTGCAAAAGAAGAAATGGCGCCATTCATTGGCAAAAAAGTAATTGCTGTTTCGGGGAACACTAAAACTGATAAGGACAGAATTTTCAATAAAAAATTACTTGACATCAAAACCTGGGGCAAGCACCTGTTGTTTTGCTTTGATGGCTTTACCATTCGTATTCATTTCCTGATGTTCGGGAAATATTTAGTGAATGCAAAACGGGAGGGAGATCCAAGATTAAGCATGGAATTTAAAAACGGTGAGATCAACTTATATACCTGTTCTGTAAAATTTATTGAGGAACCACTTGACGAGATTTACGAATGGTCAGCCGATGTATTGAGTGATGCATGGGACCCTAAGGCAGCCAAAACAAAACTGAAAGCAGTTCCGGATATGATGGTTACAGATGCCCTGCTTGATCAAACCATTTTTGCAGGGGTGGGCAATATCATTAAAAACGAAGTCCTCTACCGTATTAAAGTCCATCCAAAAACTAAGGTTGGCGCTCTTCCCACCAAACAGTTAAATGCTCTTATTAAAGAAGCCCGCAACTACAGTTTTGATTTCCTGGAATGGAAGAAAGAATACACACTGCGCAAACACTGGCTGGCACATACCAAAAAAACCTGTTCAAGAGATGGTGATAAAATTGTAAAAGAGTACCTGGGCAAAACCCAACGACGTACTTTCTTTTGCAACACCTGTCAGGTTTTGTATGAGTGATATAATTCAGATTAGTGATATAACTCAGATTTATCACTTGAATTTTCTCAGTATTTTTCTATATGCAAAAGCCGGTTAGAAAAAGACGTTGGTTACGAACAATTTTGAGAACACTTCTGGCATTGCTTATTCTTTTTATTATTGCCTGCTTTGTCTTTGATCATTATTATCAATTCCGCCGAAGCGATGAAGATTTAAAACAGTTTTACTCCAGCAACAACATTCCTGCAACCATTAGCTATTATGAAACTCATGGACGCCAGCTTCGCTATGTAAGCGTTGGTGACGAAGAAGGGAAAGGAACTTTAATATTTCTTCATGGCTCGCCGGGCTCAATAAGTTATTACTCAAACAGATTTAAAGACAAAGACATACTTGACAGGTTTCGCATTTATGCAGTTGACCGTCCGGGTTATGGTTACTCCGGCTTTGGCAACCCGGAACCTTCCATTCAAAAACAATCCGAGATGGTTCGTGACCTGATTGATAGCGTACACCATGCGAAACATCCCATCATCATTGTTGGCAGTTCATTTGGTGCTGCTATTGCCTGCCGCCTTGCTATGGATCATCCCAACCTTGTTGACGGGTTGGTGTTAACTGGTCCGGCTATAGGGCCGGGATTGGAAAAATATTTTTGGTTCACCCATCTAATTGAATCCCCACTGATCCGGTGGTTCATCCCAAGAATGTTTCGTTCCGCTAACACAGAAAAGGCTCATCACAAAAGAGAGCTGGAAAAAATGTTGCCTTATTGGAAAAACATTCGTGTACCGGTTGCTTACCTGCAGGGCGAGAATGATGATCTTATAGATACCAGTAATGCAGGTTTTGCACGAAAGCATTTGGTGAATGTTCCTTACCTCGATATTCAATTTGTAAAAGGCAGAGGACACCGTTTAGCACAATTTGAATGGCCAAGATTTAAGGAAGCGATTTTGGAGGTGAATGAGAGAGTAAAACAATAACATCTAACGAAAATCACTTCCTCAACAACTGCTGCGACGTTGTCTTTGACAATTCCGGCTTTTGTGATGAAGTTTCTGTTTGCAAAAGAACATTCACTCTCACTGCTTTCAGCCCACTGATTCCCTGCGTATCTTCCAAATCCAAATGCTCCAGTTCATTGCCTAATAACTTTTCATGCTGCAGATACTCAATAAATTCCAAATATTCTTCTAACTCCCTGTGCTGAGAATATACAATAGCAATCTTTCCCGGCTGTGTCAAACGTTCTTCGCTGTTTTTCAGATGTACTTTATCAATGCGCTTCTTTATAATTTCATAGCGAATGTTGTAAGCGCCGTCCACATCAAACTTTCTTTCTTTTCTTCTGAAACTGATGGTCAGTGGTACGGAATGCGCCAATATCAATTGAGTTGTTTGCAATGGAAGTGCTAACCGTTTTTCCATAGTATGCGTAATCCTTGCTGCTTTTGCCAGGAGATTCAATTGCCACAACTTTAAATTGCGAACATACATTTCGGTAAATGAATGATGCGGCGAAAGCGACTGGCCGATGTAAATATTAAATTCAATTCCATCGGTTAGATAACGTTCAAAATAATGCGGGTAAATCTTCTGTGCTTCTACCTGTTCGTTATCAATAAACCGGTCAAGTACATCGTTTATCCTTGTGATACTTTCTTCATAATTCTTCCGGTGATGGTAAACCACTCCGCGTTGAGGATCCAACTTTGAAAAATATTCGTTTATCCGGGTTTTTAATTCGGGACATTTTTCAGTTAGACTTTTAAGTAAAGAATCCAGGTCGTTCTGCAAAAAATCATAAATCACCAGTTCATCATCCGACAACAATGTATCAGTTACACTTTCAATAAATTTTTCAGTACGAAACCTGGTTTCGTCGAGCAAAGGGAAACGAATGATCTTTGCTGCTTTTCTCAATACATCTTTTGCGCTGTTTAACTGCTCCAGCAAATCCATCTGGATAGCCTGGCTTCTTTCAGTAGATGAATTACGAATGTCAATTGCCGCATACAACGGGTATACATCTTCAAAACTGATGTGCGGCATTTTTGCCTGCTCGCTTGTACGCCTGTATTCAAGGTAACTAAATGCAGCTTCGGTAAATTTCCATTCTACCACAGGTTGCACTGCCGTAAAATGTTCTTTTATCATTTTATCGATTTGCAGTTCCAGGCTTTCGCCACTTTTATCCAAAGCCAGCGCAAACAATTGTATAGCGGGTTGCAATTTTGCCAGGTGCTGCAATTGCAACTGACCCTGTTTTGAGCTCACAATCTCCAGCAAGCCTACCAGTTTCCCTTCATCAGTCTTTAATGGACAAAGCATCAGGCTTCGTGCACCATAATCAAAATAATATTTCAGCAACTTATTGCTGATAGTACTGGCTTCATTTAAAATTTCATACAAAACAGGTTGTGTAGGATATTCAAACAATTCATCACAAATCTGGCCTACCTGGTTTCTTTCGCTAAGCACTTCTTCATTTTTAAATAAAATGCTGTTTTTGTACAAGGCTTCTGTATATAAATAGCAATCGTTCAGTTTAAAAAAAGGAGTAATCCCGATGTTTACATTTTTTAATCCTATCAAACTTTGCACATGCTCCTGCAAGCGGTCGTAAATACCAACATCCGAAAATGAATTGACGTTAAACAAAGCCGTTTTAATTTCCACAATTACCTGCTCCTGAGTAACATCATTCACTTCAACCACAACCAAACCTTCAAACTGAAAATTTTCTATGGGAAAAAGCTCCTTTAATTCATCAAGACTTAATGTTTTCGCCGGTGTAAAATCTCCCGGCAGCTCAAAATCTTTATTGCTAAGTTTTACTTCAACAAACTGGGCGTTCAATTTTAGGTCATAATAT
>JAGIAB010000101.1:2716-9202 GCA_017745135.1 Flavisolibacter sp. | reverse complement strand
TTTACCACAATTATAAAGAGAACGAAGTTTTAAGGGGAGTAAAGAAAGCAACCGTTCAAAACTGGGCTGAGAATTCGTTACTGAACCTTTTTGCCGCAAGAAGAATTGTAGAAATTCTTGAAAGGAATTCAGGAATACATATTTCCAATGCTGATATTTTATTGAACCCGCTTTCCTTTCCTGTTCCTTCAACTCTTTCTCCTTTTCCTCTATTGCAAAATGGCAACTACCGTTTTATTATGCTGGCTGCATTGGAGTTTTGGAGAAAGGCGCAGGATAATTTGGTAAAAGCATTGTCTTCCGAAAAATGGAAAGGAAGAAACTGGACGCTTCATTTGTACGGTGATGGAAAGGATAGAGAAAAATTAGAGACACTTATCCAGGCAAATGGAATGACAGATAAAATATTTTTAGAAGGCCATACCAACAATGTACAATCTGCTTTGGAAAAGGCGCATCTGCTTCTTCAAATTACTCATATTGATGCCATGCCGTTGGTTGTAGTGGAAGCAATGGCAACGGGACGTGCAGCCGTTGTAAGCAGGATTGGCGACATGCCCCGTTGGGTTAACGAAGGGGAGAACGGATGGATCAGCTCCGATGCTTCTGTTGAGCAAATCGATTCTACATTAGAGAAAGCATGGCAGCAAAGGGAGCAATGGAAACAAATGGGAGAAAATGCTTTTTCTGTTTTTCAAGAAAAATATCCTGCACCTGCAGAAGAAATATTATTGGGAAAGATCGAAGCCTTGGTAAAAAGAGATTAATCTTCTTTGCTGGTATAGTACTTTTTATAAAACCTGTAACCAATAAATCCAATCAATAACAAAGGTGTAAGAGCGAGATAAAGAATTCCTGCGTTCAATCCTTTAGCAGGTTTTTCACCTAACTGCTGTGCTGTTCTTGTACAAATGGAACACTGTGCCTGGGCATCTACAGAAACAAGGGTTAACAGGAGAGCAAAAACAAAAACGAATAAAAAGAATTTCTGCATTCGCATGGTACAAAATTAAAGCATCGTGGCTTCGGAAACATGCGGGAGTGTTAAGGAGAAATCAAATCTTTTGCATTATTGTAAAAGATCGTACTGTGTTTGTTATCAAAGCTTGCGAAACCTGCAACTGAAATTTATTTGGCAGCCGAAGTACAGCTTTTATGAAAGTTGGCTTGAATATGGTTCTGTAAACATTTTGCTCTGAGATTAGAAAAGGGATGGGTCCGTAAGAGATCTTCAAGCTTACTGTACTGGTTTTCTGTTTTAGACAGTTCGTTCCAAAAGTTTACCGTTGAACAAACATCTTTATCAAGTTGGTAAGCTAAATCAATTCCATAATAATCTGCTTCCAATTCGTTTTTTTGATTAAAAGCCCCAGTAAGCATTTTCAAAACCTGGTAAGCACTTGCTCCTTTATCTTCACCAAAAATATTATCAGTGATCATCATCTCCTGGATGGTCTTTTTGATATGTCCTTTCTCTGAGTGCCCGATCTCATGTCCAATGATGGAATATAATAAGTCTGTATTGCCCTTGCATTTATCGTACATGGCTTTTGTCAGATAAATGTGCCCGCCGAAAGTAAATGCGTTGATCGCAGAATCAGCCAATAAATAAATAGAGTATTTAATTTTTGAAGGGTGTTCACGAACAGCCAGTAGATCATCCATCACTTTTTGCAGTTGGGCAGAAATGGCCGCATCATTGATCAGAACAAACGTTTTGGTTTCAATGGCATCTTCATGAAAGGCATTTCCCCAAACGTTCTGAATAGAATCGGTAATATCCTTTTGTTTAATGGCAAGATTGCGGATAATGCTGGTAGCATTACTGATAGCCTTACTGGTTTGACTTCCGCCGACTGCGCTATCCAGGCATGCATAGGAATAATCCATGTTTTTCGGCAGCTCTTTCTGGTCGTTATCTATGGATAGATTGCAGGTACCGGCAAGTCCCATAAGGCCCAGGTACAATAAATACAGCGTTCGCATGAAAAAGTTCATGCAAACTTTTCGCCAAATAAAGTGAGGGAATTCAAAATAAATGTTGGCTTTATATCAAAGCCAGAGTATTGCAAATAGGAGGGAATCGTTGAATTAGAGGTAAATTCTGAGCTTGACTTCTACTACCCCCGGATTGTGTTATCTCTATTTGAAGCAAATGGCAAATGATTAACAAAAAAACCTCCCAACAGGAGGTTTTAATTTTTTTATAAAAGAAGCTTAAACCGCTTCGCTGCTCATTCTTTTTTGAACTTTCTTTCTTTCTTCCTCATCCAAAATCACTTTCCTCATGCGGATGTAGTTTGGAGTCACTTCAATGCATTCATCCTGTTGAATGTATTCCATGCATTCCTCCAGGGTCATTTCTCTTTTTGGCTGAATGTTGGTGGCAGCATCGCTTCCGCTTGCACGGTGGTTGGTTAACTTCTTTCCTTCGTTTGAATTAACTACGATATCGCCTGGTTTATTATTTTCCCCAATGATCATTCCTTTGTACACTTCCTCTCCCGGATCAACAAAGAAATAGCCACGGTCCTGTAATTTATCTAAAGAATACGCTGTAGTGGTTCCATTGTCTTTTGCAATCAATACTCCGTTATTGCGGCCCGGAATAACACCTTTCCACGGTCTGTAATCATTAAAGCGGTGGTTCATTACCGCCTCGCCTGCAGTATTGGTAAGCATTTGTGTACGCAAGCCAAGCAAACCTCTTGAAGGCATGTCGAATTCCAAATGTTGCATGTCGCCTTTAGTTTCCATTATATGCATTTCGCCTTTACGACGGGTAACCATGTCAATTACTTTCGAAGCATACTCCTGCGGCACATCCACAACCAGTGTTTCGTATGGTTCAGATTTAACACCGTCAATTGTTTTCACAATTACCTGCGGCTGACCAATGGTTAATTCATAACCTTCGCGGCGCATCGTTTCCACCAAAACTCCCAGGTGAAGAATGCCACGGCCATAAACCATAAAACTATCGGCGCTATCCGTGTCTTCAACCCTCAGAGCCAGATTCTTTTCGGTTTCTTTCATCAGGCGGTCACGCAGGTGCCTTGAGGTAACAAACTTTCCATCCTTTCCAAAAAACGGGGAGTTGTTAATGCCGAACATCATATTCATTGTCGGTTCATCCACACTGATCGTTGGCAGGGCTTCTGGGTTTTCCGGATCAGCGATCGTATCACCGATATTAAAACCTTCCAGGCCAACTACAGCACAAAGGTCACCGGCAACAACTTCGCTTACCTTTTTCTTACCCATTCCCTCAAACACATATAGTTCTCTGACTTTCTGCTTTTTTATTGTTCCGTCAGTTTGCATTAAAGCAATCTGTTGGTTCTCTTTAATTACGCCCCGGGCAACTTTGCCAATAGCAATACGGCCAAGGAAAGAGGAATAGTCCAGTGAAGTGATCTGCATTTGCAAAGGACCTTCACTTATTGTCGGTTCAGGAACATATTTTAAGATACCATCCAACAAAGGGGTAATGTCTTCGCTTGGAGTTAAGCTGTTATTGAACCAGCCGTTCTTTCCCGAACCATAATAAGTGGGGAAATCCAATTGTTCTTCCGTAGCATCCAAATTGAAAAACAATTCAAACACAGCATCATGCACTTCATCAGGACGGCAATTGGGTTTATCAACTTTATTGATGACCACAATTGGCTTCAAATTCAAATGCAAAGCCTTTTGCAATACGAAACGGGTTTGAGGCATAGGACCTTCAAATGCATCCACTAAAAGGATCACACCATCGGCCATTTTTAATACTCGCTCCACTTCGCCACCAAAATCGGCGTGGCCCGGAGTATCGATTACATTTATTTTAACGCCTTTGTAGGTTACGGCAGCGTTTTTACTGAAGATGGTAATGCCTCTTTCTCTTTCAAGGTCATTATTATCCATGATGAGTTCGCCGGTTTCCTGGTTATCCCGGAAAACCATGGTGGCATGAAGAATTTTATCAACAAGAGTTGTTTTACCGTGGTCAACGTGGGCTATGATTGCTATGTTTCTAATTTCCATTGGGCGGCAAAAGTACAGGAAATGAGCGGCGCAGCCAGAAGGATGAAAGGACTTTACGAAAACTTTTTGAAGGTTCAGCTTTAAAAAATCTTCCGGATAATGTTAATAACCAGGGTGAGCAGGAGACTTAAAAGGATCATGGTTGTAATGGGAAAATAAAATTTGAAGTTTTCCCTTTCCACCCTGATGTCACCTGGTAATCTTCCAATCCAATGCATTTTGTCATGAAAGAAATAAACCAGTAACCCCACCACAACAATGATGGCACCCAAACCAATAATGTACCTGCCTGTATTCTGATCCACTTTTGCAATTTACAAACAGTTGACGGCAGTAGAATTGGTTAGATTTGAACATGAAGTTTGTTTTTGCCTTTCTTTTAAGTTTTATTGGATTTCCAGCTATGGCACAGGATAGCTGGAAAGTGTGTCTTGATAGAAAGGTTTTGCTCACCACATCAAATGAAGAAGAAAAGAAAAATATCATTACAATATCTGTTACCGACCTGAACCAAAGCAAAAACTTTACGCTGGGTTATAAAGAAAGTTCACCACAGAGAGGTTGGGAAAGAACGATAAGGCTTTATGATGAAAGGAATACTGAATTAAAAAAGCAAAAAGGCAAGAAGTTTACTTTAAAAACATCGGAACTAAAAAGCCTGCTTAACCAATATAAAACGGTAAAAATTTACACCATCAACTCGCCGACCGATCCAAAACTGAAAGAAAGGGTTCGAATTCGCAGAGTACATTTGTGCACATTGATTTTACAGGAGTGAGCAGAAAACTGTTATACATTGTCAATCCTATTTCGGGCAGGGAAAATAAATCTTCATTGCAGGAAATTACAAAGGCAGGAACAACGGCTGCAGGGTTGGAGTTTGCGATTTATCCTTCGGTGGCAAGCGGCGATTATTCCTTCCTGCTTCCCATCATCAAGGAACAAAAGTTTACCGATGTTGTTATTGCAGGGGGAGATGGAACGATCAACCAGGTAATCAACAGCCTTAGGAAAACAAAAGTTCAATTTGGAATTATTCCATGCGGCTCAGGAAACGGCCTGGCATTTAGTGCAGGCATTCCAAAAAATCCTGAAAAAGCTTTGGAAATTATTTTTAAAGGAAAGAGCGAATGGTGTGATGCTTTTTTAATGAATGAAGTCTTTGCCTGCATGCTTTGCGGCTTAGGATTTGATGCGCAGGTGGCACACGATTTTGCCAACGATCCTAACAGGGGATTGACTACCTACATTAAAAAAACGATCTCTAATTTTTTCACGGCAAAAACCTATCCTTTTGTCTTAACTACTAATGGCAAGCAAATAAAAACTGATGCGCTGTTCATCAGCATTGCCAACAGTAACCAATTTGGAAACCATTTTACCATAGCGCCAAAGGCCAGCCTGAATGATGGATTGCTTGACATTGTGGTAATGGCAAAGCAGAATAAATTATTGGCATTGCTCCAGGCATTTCGCCAGGTCGGTGGCTATAATCAATTACAAAAGTTTGAAGTGCTTAATGAAAATGCAAGCGTCTTGTATTTTCAGACTACAGAAATTAAAATTGAAAATCTACAATCAGCACCTATGCATATTGATGGCGATCCTGTGGAAACGGTCAATAAGATCAATGTGCAGATATTGAAAGATTCGTTTCGGTTGATTTATCCTTAGCGTTAATCAATTCCAGCAATCTTCTAAATCCTTCCTGGTTATGTTTTGAATTCAGCGAAGCAATAATGTCCAGTTTCTCTCTCTCTGATAAATGAAAACTCAAGGCAGCTTTATTTTCTTCACTTCTTGGAATATACTGAAACGAAACTTTGTGAATGGGATAGCCGCTGTTGCTGATAAAATAATTTTCCATATCGCTTTGAAAATAGTCCATCATTTTATACCAGTTATGTTGCAGTAAAAAGAAAGGCTTTGTAGAATTTCCGGTAAGATTATCATATTCATAGGGGTTTTCCCAGCCGCCGTCCATCCGGTCGCGAATTTGAATGATGAGCACTCCGCTTGTATTCGCTTCAATCCAATCCTGCATGTGCGATAAAAACCGGAGCGAATTTTCAACACCATAATTATCCCGCAATCCTCCGTCCATTACATCGATCACAGGTTTCGATGGCATCCACACGTTGGGAAGAACAATAGGGAAGGTTGCATTCATGCGGAGAATACTCAATAATCTTAAGTTGTAAGGATCCTGTTTGGCAAAAAAACTAGAGTAGTCAACTGCATCCACGGCGTCGCCTTCGTTTGCTGAATCAGTGGGAGGCTGCATCATAAAACGCAAATGCTGTGTGCTCAGCAACATCATCTTTCCATCTCTTGTAATTACGGTATGATAAAACATCAGGGGAATGTTAGCTTCCGCTTCATCCTTCCTGTAATCCTTCAACCGTTTATTTAAAATGCCGCCGGTGTTTTCATCCAGTGCCGATTCAAATGCATACC
>JAGIAB010000101.1:0-2706 GCA_017745135.1 Flavisolibacter sp. | reverse complement strand
CCCGTAAATACCTGTAAGGGCCGACGGAAAATTTTTGCTCGGGAGCAAACAAATCTCTTGCAATGAACGAAGTAAACGTTGGGTTAAGTAAATCTTCTGCAATATCATTTACGTACTGCGTCGATTGAAGATTGATGCTCTTTCCGTATAATTTTTCTCTGTACAATTCCCTGAAGAAGGTAGCGCCGATCATTCCTCCCGATGCACCCGTGACCAGGAAGGTTTTTTTCATGATCTGTCCCCCGGTAATGCTATCCAGCCTTTGTAAAACATTCATGGTGAAAGTAGCACTTCTGGTACCTCCCCCGCTTGTTGTCATTACCACCAGCAAAGGTTTATCTGAATCCTGCTTTTGTTTCCATTTGTTAAGTATCGATTCCATGTTTTGTTTGTCCGCCCTGCTGGAATCAACATGAGCCAATGCTTCTAACGATCTTTGAGAATATTCAGGTTGTTCATTTTTATTGGTATAGTTTAAGCCATACGCTTTATTTCTTGGATCGATCCATTCAAAACGGTATAAAAAATTAAGAATACCCACGAAGATGAGGAATGCGGGAACACTCCAGCTCTGAAAAAAATAGACGACAGCACCACAAACGCCAATCAAAATGGCGAAGAATAAAGTAATGCTGGCTCCTGCAGGCAATTGAAAAAATTTGGAATCGAGAAAAAAGCCAATAAGAATCAAAAAAACATAAGCAATTATCAAACTGAATACTGCCGCCAAATGGTGTTGCTTAAATATTTTTTCCATCAATTCTTTTGAATAATGCGAAACATCCCTGCACTTCCGTATACGAAAGAAGGAATCCAGGAACCACTCGGAATAGATCAATGATTTGATGGTAGCAGGATGCGGCTCAGGCTGAAAATGATAAATGACGTTTTTAGCACTTTTAAATGCGGGCTGCAGCCGTCGTAAAATGGTTTTATCTGCCCGGAAAAAATAAAAGAATGAAATGGAAAGTATCAGCAGCAACCCGGCTAAAAATCCAACCGTTAAAAAAATGATCTCCACATTACTGATCAATTCCTTGAAGTGTGCAAACTGGTAAGCTTTTATCAAATAAAAAATCAAAAAGCCCAAAGGGATCACACTATTATTAACGCAGTATTTTAAGAAAGGATATTGCGTAGCCGCCAAAAAAGTAAAATGCCTGCTGAACAGGATGAACGTGGTAATGTTCCAGCACATAATAAAAACACCAATGGACATGCCCATAATGGCAAAGCTGATGGACGTGACATTTCCCAGGTACTCAGGTGCCAGAAATAAGGCATCCGCACCAAAGCTTTTCATAAATCCGCTATTCACCACGCTGAACATGATGAACCAAAAGATCAATAACACCTGGTATTTACGGAAATGCAGGAAGATGAGCTGAACGGGTAAGGAATAAAATATACCTCTTAAATAAGTTCCTAAAGGCGCTTTCATGTATCTCTAAAGTACTACGAAATCGCGGTAGGTTCAACTGTGTTTTTTGTTTTAGCTTTTTGTTTACCCTGCAGAAAATATAAAACACCAAAAAGAGAAAGCAGCAGAAGGATAGCCACCAATTGATGCAGTTGCGCCATCCATTCAAAAACATTCCATATGGCCGGGCGGATACGTATGCTTGTCAAAACTGTGAAAATGCCCAATGTGACTTGAATAAAAACAAAACCCAACGGCATCCATCTTGCTTTTTGGAATGCAGGTGTTAAGGCTGTTTTAAGCGATCGTATTGTCCACACCACAATTAACAACACCAGCAGATACGCAATTGAACGATGGATAAACTGAACGACAATAGGATTTTCAATAACCCCGATCCATCCCTGTTTAAAAACATAAGCAGGAATGAAACTTCCATTGATGTCAGGCCATGTTGGAGCCGACGATGCTCCTTTGTGTCCTGCTATCAACGCACCAAAAACCAGTTGAACAAAAAGAAGAACAATAATGACCCAGGTGAAATTTTTCAGACTTGAATTACTGACCAAACTTTCCTTTTTCACTTTTAACTGCAATCCAAACCAAAAAGCATAGCTGATTAAAATACAGGCAAGGACAAAATGCATAGCCAGCTTTGTTGGTTTTACATAAATAGCATCACCGGTTAATCCGCTTGCCACCATTATCCAACCCACAGCACCTTGCAAAGCTCCCAACAAAAACAAAATGAGCAGGGGCTTCACCATTTCGGGCCTGAATCTTTTTTGAATTAAAAAGATGATGAAGGGAATCAGAAACACAATTCCGATCAACCTTCCCCAAAAACGATGAAACCATTCCCAGAAAAAAATGTATTTGAAATCGCTTAATGTAAAATTGAAATTCAAAAAACGGTATTGGGGTGTTTGTTGATATTTATGAAATTCCTGTAACCATTGTTGTTCATTTAACGGGGGCAATGTTCCCGTAATAACATCCCATTCGGTAATGGACAAGCCGGAACCAGTCAGTCTTGTAATGCCGCCTAAAATAATTTGAATGATAAGCATGGCTACACCAATCATGATCCAATTGGCGACAATCCTGTCCGATCTTTTTTGTAGTTCACTCATTGCGCCGCAAAGTTAGGAGTGCAGAGTCTGGGAAAAAATGATCATCCGGATATTAAAGAAATATTTGGAAGATGGCAGTTCTAATTCGTAGCTTTTATAGACAATTCCCTCACTTAAACCTTTGTTATGGAAAAGAATGACCTCACAACCAAC
>JAGIAB010000100.1:7300-9206 GCA_017745135.1 Flavisolibacter sp. | reverse complement strand
GAAACAAAAAGTTCAAGCGAGTTCGATGGGGAAAATTCTTTAGTTCGTAGTGTTCCTCTGACGAACTCGCATTTGGGAAAGTCATTTGACTGAAAGGCTTAAAGTTGGAGACTCTGCTTCCTGCTATTACAGGTTTCTTGAAGGCGCTGTATTTTTCACTACAGGCTGAATGCTTACCCGAAGCATGTATCGAGTGAAAAATAAGGCGCTTGAAGAGTCATTAAAATTTGAAGTGGTAGCATAGTAGTCAAATAATGCCTCTTTATTTAAACTGTATAGTTCAAATTGATGAATGAAATTTTTGAAGATCAAAACGACCTTCGAATAATCTTCGATCTAAAGAAATCTTCCAGCGCCTTATTGCGCCTTTTAAACCGTACACTCAGTTAGCTTAAGTGGCGCAATACTAGCGCCTGCAGTATCTACTCATAGCACGACCACCCAAAAATCGAAATGCCTTCCTAAATTATAATGACTCTTCCCTGTGCGCTGGAATCGCTGCATACGCGGAGCGTTTATGGCAGCGG
Organism: Flavisolibacter sp.; assembly: GCA_017745135.1. Classification (GTDB taxonomy): domain Bacteria; phylum Bacteroidota; class Bacteroidia; order Chitinophagales; family Chitinophagaceae; genus Flavisolibacter. The sequence continues at coordinate 8,679 of JAGIAB010000100.1, read as the reverse complement.
GCACTTTCTTTAGTTCTTTCTTTGTGCAAGCAAAGAAAGAACAGAACAATGCCAAAAACTAAATAAAGAAAAAATAACTTTATAAAAATAACCTGCATGAAAAAGACTACCGTGATCCTGATCCTGTTTGCAGCAATAAGTTCCTTCACATTCATAACTAAACTCACTGAAGACAAACCCGTTCCCATTCCCCCCAGCAAGCAAAGAACAAACGGCGATGCGAAAGAAGGATACAACTACCTGGTTACCGGCGATTACGTAAAAGGCGGGCTGCCTCTAAATATTTTTCTGCTTGGCACATTCGGGCAAAAAACTTATCTGCAAAGAGAAGGACTAAATAAAAATATTGGTTTTGCCTATACTGCAATAAAAGCCAGTAATGGCGAAACCTTAGTTGCTCCCAATTGCCTTCAATGCCATGCCCAGGTTTTTGAAGATCAATTGATCATTGGCCTCGGCAATTCATTAGCGGATTTTACACGAAGCCAGAAATTGAATACGGCAAATATTGAAAAGCTTGAAAAGCTTTTGAAGACCAATGCCCCCAAACAATACGAAGCATCCGCTCCTTTTATCAACATTACCAAAACCATTGCTCCGTATTTATTTGCTGAAGTAAAAGGTGTAAACGTTGCCGACAGGTTGGCTGCAATACTGGTAGCACACCGCAATCCTATGAATTTTAAATGGAGTGATACAGCACTAATGCCCATCCCCAATGAACTCATTCCAACAGATACTCCACCCTGGTGGTTGCTAAAAAAGAAAAATGCCATGTTCTATAATGGATTTGGAAGAGGCGATTTTGGAAGGTTTCTTATGGCATCCAATCTTCTGACTGTTAGAGATACTTCAGAATCAAGAAGCGTTGATGAACACATGCCTGATGTTCTTGCTTACATCTATTCTTTGCAGCCACCGAAATATCCAAAAACCATTGATCAATCTTTAGCAGCAAAAGGCAGAATTATTTTTGAAAAAAATTGTTCGGATTGCCATGGTACATACGGAGCAAACGGCACTTATCCCAATTTGCTCATACCCGCATCGGTCATTAAAACCGATTCATTTTTATACAAGAGTAATTATTCGAACCCGCAATTTGTGAATTGGTTTAATAAAAGCTGGTTCACCACTGGTGATCACCCTGCCCAATTAGTTCCGTTTAACGGCTATATTGCACCGCCACTTGATGGCATCTGGATCACTGCTCCGTACTTGCACAATGGCTCGGTTCCAACTTTAGAAGCTTTGTTAAACAGTAAACTTCGTCCACAATACTGGTCACGTGATTTCGATCATCCGCAGTATGACTATGATAATCCGGGATGGAAATACAAGGCAGAGGAAAAACCTTTGAACACTTCTACATACAACAC
>JAGIAB010000100.1:0-7290 GCA_017745135.1 Flavisolibacter sp. | reverse complement strand
AACTGATAGCGAAAGAAAAGCAGTGATTGAGTATTTGAAGACATTATGAGGAAAAACGATCACCTAAAGCTTAAAGAAATCATTTAAGACGATTCCTTATTCTCAAACCTTTTATCAGGGATGAACCATATAATGGTTACCAAAAAATATAAACCAAGTGCGATTAATGGATTCACAAAACACAAGCCAATACCAAGCGCATAAATAACTACAGAAATTTTCCCTTTTGTGTCGCTACCCAATGCTTTGGCAAAAGATGAATCCCTACCATGAAGATCAGTAAGGCAATGGGCTAAAAAATAATAAGCAACACCAGACATTAATGCTACGATTCCATATAAAGCCACCGGCACGGTTGTAAAATTGTTTTCACCCATCCAGCCTGTAACAAAAGGGAATAAGGAAAGCCAGAACAGCAGGTGAGTATTTGTCCATAACACAGTTCCATTGATCTTGTTTGCAGCATGCAGCATGTGATGATGATTGTTCCAGTAAATGGCAACGTGAATGAAGCTTAACACATAACTAATAAATACGGGCAGTAACGGTTTCAATGCAGCCAAGTGAGTACCATGCGGCACCTTCATTTCCAAAACCATGATGGTAATAATGATGGCAAGAACGCCATCGCTGAAAGCTTCCATTCGTCCTTTGGTCATTAAGCAGGGTTGTAAACCAAATTTACAGACGCGGATTTATAAAAGCACACTGCCCGGAATAAATTCAAAGTCTTTCTTTACTACAACTTTAGTAGTTGTCTCTTTGGGCTTTTTAAGTTTGCCAAACGGTTTGTTATTGCTGGCTGCATGCAATAATACTCCGCACAGCAGCAAAACACCCAGGAATGCTATAACCTTCAATCGTTTCATAAATTTCAATTATGACTGCTTTAGGTTTACATCGTAATAAAAGAAATAGTGTTCTGCTTCTTTTGCATACAACTGTAAAGAAGAAGATTTCACTTCCTGCCTTCTTTCTTCCATGTTGATGACTTTACAGTCACAGCAGGTAAGACAGTCTGCTTCGGCACGCCCTTCCTCAATTCTGTCTTGTTTTAATAAAACATTTTGTTTCATACAGCAAACCTACTTTGCCCTATCCCGCATGTCAATGTAAGAGTGTATGAGTTGAACAAAAAGCGGTTCTAATTGGGAGGGTGTTCCTCTCATTACAATTCATCAATTGAAAACCACAATTGATACAAACCGCCGTTGTAGCAACACGTTGCAGCATCTACTTTCGTTGCAACAAACAATCACTCTTAACCTTCGAAACCATGAGCCAATACAACATCAACACATTACAACCAGGAACTAAAATCTTATTTGCCAATTTTCCTGCAGACGGACATTTTAATCCCTTGACCGGTTTAGCAGTTCACTTAAAAAAGATTGGCTGCGATATCCGGTGGTACACAGCAAAAAAGTATGAAGAAAAGATCCATCGCCTTGGCATTCCTTTTTACGGTTTGAAAAAAGCAATGGACTTCAGTGCCGATCCAGACATTGACAAAGTTTTCCCTGAAAGAAAAAAATATAAAAGCCAGGTTGCCAAACTAAAGTTTGATATGATTAATGTCTTTATTTTAAGATCGACTGAATATTATGAAGACATCAAAGAGATCTACAAAGAGTTTGAGTTTGACCTGATGATCGCCGACATTACATTTGGCGGGATACCTTTTGTAAAAGAGAAAATGAACATTCCGGTGATTGCCATAGGGATCGTTCCTTTACCTGAAACTTCAAAAGATCTTCCGCCATCAGGATTGGGACTTACTCCTTCTTATACTTTTTTCGGAAAGATGAAACAAAGTTTACTACGCCGAATTTCCGATGCTTTACTTTTTGCCAAACCAACCAAAGTAATGAGAACCATGCTTGCCGAACATGGCATCGATGCAGGCAAGGCTAACATTTTTGATATTCTTATTCAAAAATCAACCATTGTTTTGCAAAGCGGCACACCTGGATTTGAGTACCAACGCAGTGACATGAGCAAACATATTTATTTCGCAGGTCCTCTTCTTCCTTACACCAAAAAGAAAGAAGGACAGGGTTGGTATAATGAAAAATTAAGACAGTACGATAAAGTAATTTTAGTGACACAAGGCACAGTTGAAAAAGATGCTGACAAACTTTTGATACCCACTTTAGAAGCCTTTAAGAATTCAGATTGCCTTGTGATTGTAACAACAGGAGGCTCACAAACAGAAGAACTGAGAAAAAAATATTCCTACCCAAACATCATTATTGAAGATTTCATTCCTTTTAACGATGTAATGCCTTATGCCGATGTATATGTGACCAACGGTGGCTATGGCGGCGTTTTACTTTCCATACAAAACCAATTACCAATGGTAGTTGCCGGTGTGCACGAAGGAAAAAATGAGATCAATGCGAGAGTGGGCTACTTCAAATTGGGTATCAATTTAAAAACAGAAAAGCCATCCGTTTTACAGTTAAGAAAAGCTGTGGAAGAAATTTTAGCCAATGATATTTATTCTCAAAACACAAAGCGCCTTAGCGAAGAATTCAAAAAATATGATCCCAACGAGATCTGTGCACGCCAGGCAGCCCGGTTGATAGGCTACCCGGTGAAACCAAAAATAAAAGAAGAAGCCCTTTTTTATTAAACAACCAAAATCACATGCGATGGCAGCGGGTCCAATGATCCGCTGTTTTTTTATATCTCCATGTAGAAAAACTTCTACATGGCATACTTTACCCCTATCTTCCCCTGTAAATTCCTGCCATTCATCCATGCTTTAAGATAGCCGGTTACGAGGCCTGTTATTTGTAAACATGCAGGTGCTATTCCCCTTGATGATGGACAAAGAAAAAAAAACCACAAATCGTCCAAGAAAAATTGTCAGGATAATACTGAAGAGTGTCCTCTTCATTTTCCTGTTTATAGTTTTTGTTTTTTTGATCCTGTTGACGCCACCGGCCCAACGTTTTCTCACGGGCAAGGTTGAAGATTATCTCCAAAAGAAATTAAAAACAAAGGTTGAGATTGGGAGTATTTCCTTTGGTCTGTCAGGAAATATAAACCTTCATAATGTATACATCGAAGACAGAACAAAAGATACCTTGCTTTCAGGCGGAACAATTAAAGCCCACTTGAACTACCTGAGATTATTTTCCAACGAGGTTCAGATCAAAGACCTCGAACTGCAAAACATTACAGCCAAAGTAAAACGAGTGTTACCCGATACGGTTTACAATTTCCAGTTTATTGTTGATGCATTTGTTACAGAACAAACAAAAACGCCTGACACCGCAAAAACAGCTCCCTTAAAACTAAACATCAGCGATATTGGTTTGGACAATATCAATGTAAAATATACAGATGTAATTACAGGGAGTGATGTGTTCGCACATATCGGTGTTCTTTCTGCAACGATTGATACGCTTGATCCGTATACCCAGCATTTTGATATACCCACCATTATTGCCAGAAATGTAACGGCACGGATTAAACAAATAAAACCCCTTGTGGAACCGAAACCACTTGCGGTTGATATTGCTGAAGCATCCAGACCTTCGCCAATGAAGTTCAATCTTGGAACGATTGACTTAAGCAAGATCAATATTGATTATGAAAATGATGTTTCAGCATTTTACACGACACTCAACTTTGGACAACTGAAGGGAATTGAAAGGTTAATCGATCTTCAAAACAACCGGATTTATTTTGACCAGGTTGCACTGAACAATTCCAAAATAGCTATTCGCTTTGGCAGGAAGCCGGAGGCTCAAGTTGTAAAAAAACAAGTGGCCCAGGAAGTTCAGGCGCAAAAACAAGCCGGCTGGGATTTTAAAATTGCCAACCTTGATTTAGAGAAGAATAAACTTCAGTTTGATGATGACAACAAACCCAAACTCAACCACGGATTGGATTATGATCATATTAACGCTGAAAATCTTAGCTTAAGCATCGACAATTTTGTGATGAATGAAGATTCCATTGCCGCCAGGATCAACAAAGGAACGGTAAGAGAAAAAAGCGGTTTGGAATTGAATGCTTTACAGGGCGATATTCTCTATGCTTCCAATCAAACTTATTTAAGGAACATTTACATCAAAACTCCGGGAAGCGAAATTCAACGCAGCGCCGAAATGCGCTATGCTTCCTTTGATGCTTTGACGAAAGAATTTGAAAAAACAGTTTTTAATCTCAACATTACCAATACACGTTTGCAGGTGAAAGATATTTTGCTCTTCGCTCCGCAATTGAGAAATAATCCTGCACTCTCCAACCCCAATGATGTTTGGTATGTAAACATTGTTGGAAACGGAACACTGAATCAATTGAATTTCCAAAGGCTTCAGTTCAGCGGATTAAGAAATACACAGTTAGATGCGAATGGAACTTTGTCGGGATTAATGAATCCCAAAGAGGCGGGAGGTAATTTCAGGATCAGCCGCTTTCATACCACACAAACCGATCTTGCTTTATTTACCGGTCAACGCTTGTCCAATGCACAGGTTAATCTTCCCGAAGAATTTGATATCAATGGAACTATTTCAGGCAATGCAGGAAGATTGCATACAAACCTGAATGTAAACAGTTCTGCAGGCTTCATTGGCGTCAATGGAAGCTTCAGTGACCTGATGAATCCTAAAGCCACGACGTACAATGCTACTATCCGGACAAGCGGATTGCGATTAGGAAGTATTCTCAGGCAGGAAGGAACGATCGGTTCTGTTTCAGGAAACTTTTTACTTAATGGAAAAGGCTTGACACCTGATGCCATCAATACCAAGTTCACCGGTACTATCAGCAGCCTTGGTTACAACCGCTACCAATACCGGAACATCAGGGCCAGTGGTTCATTAAGAGGAACCGCCTTCAACATAAAGACTGACATTAACGATCCGAATATAGATCTTGATCTTGCTGTGGTCGGAAATTTCTCTGACAACCCTTCTTTCAAAATTAACGGAATGGTTGACAGCATCAAACTTCAGCCTTTGCATTTTACACTTGATCCCATGATCTTCCGCGGAAGAATTGACGGCACCTTTGCTAACCTTAACGCCGATAATCCCGATATCGATCTTTTAATTACAAAAGCATTGTTTGTTTCAAATGAAGACAGGTTGCCATTGGATACCGTTCAATTAACTTCAGGAAGAAACGACACAGCTAACTACATTCAATTGAAAAGCGATATTGCCAACGCCATGCTGGTGGGCCAGTATCGTTTAACTGAACTGGGAAGCATCATTCAAAACACCATTCAACCTTACTTCGCTGTTACTCCGCCTGCAAAAACTCCGCAGGTACATCCGTATAATTTCAGGTTTACGGCTGATGTAGTGTACACGCCTATTCTTTCGCAGTTTGTTACGGGACTGACCACAATGCAAACTATTCATGCGGATGGAAGTTTTGCTACAGGACAAGGAATGAGTGCAATATTGACGACACCCTATATTTTGTACAACGGCAATGAAATGCACAACCTGAATGTCCGGGCTTTCACGTCTGAAAAAGGTTTACAAGTTAACGGTACTATTGCAAGGTTGAAGAGCGGAAGTTCGTTGGATGTCCACAATGCACGGGTTAACGCAACGGCTCTCAACAACAATATTGATTTTAATTTAGGAATTGATGATGCAGCTTCAAAAAACAAATACTATGTAAGCGGGCTCATTACACAACCCTCTACCGGAACCTATGCCATCAAATTAAAACCAGATAGCTTGTTGCTGAATTATGAATTATGGTCAGTTATTCCGGATAATCAAATCGTCATCAGTCCGACCGCTATTACAGCACATGATTTTGTCTTGCAGAAAGACGGCCAGCAATTAAGTATTAGCAGTATTGGTGGAGGTAATCCACCGCCATTACAGGTTAGTTTTAACAACTTCCGTCTAGCCACAATTACGGGCTTTGTAAAAGCCGACTCAACACTGGTTGATGGTGTAATGAGCGGAAATGTAACCTTTCCGAATATAATGAAGCAGCTCGTTTTTACCAGCGATCTTACTGTTGCTAACCTCAGCATGCGACAGGATACACTAGGTGATATAAGAGCACAGGTAAATTCAAGTGGAAGCCGTTACAATACAAATATTACACTGACAGGCCGTGGCAACGATGTGGCTATCACCGGTTCCTTTGCTCCCGTTGGCAATGATGTTGATCTTGATCTGAACCTAAATGTTCGTGCATTGCAACTGAACACAATGGAAGGAGCCATGGCTTCAGCTATAACAAATGCTTCTGGTGCGGTTAGAGGTAATGTAAAAATTAGTGGCACCTCAAGCAAGCCTGATATCAATGGCGATCTGAATTTTGATCATGCAAGCTTCGCCATATCCATGTTGGGAAGCCAGTTCAGGGTAGACAATGAAAAAATTTCTGTAACCAATGATGGTTTAACCTTCAATAATTTCACGATACGGGATTCTACAGACAACAGGTTGACCATCGATGGAAATATTCTCACTTCCAATTTCATCAACTACAATTTCAATCTGGGTGTGAATGCCAACAATTTCATGGTGCTGAATTCAACGAAACAGCAAAGCAAATTGTACTATGGCAAGTTGAATATTTCTACCAACCTGCACATTACCGGCACAGAAACCAAACCAGTAGTAGACGGGTCGCTTACGGTGAATGATGGAACAAACTTGTCAATTGTGGTTCCGCAGGAAGATCCGGGAGTAGTACAGCGTGATGGTATTGTTGAATTTGTTGACATGGACAATCCACAAAACGATTCGCTGTTTCTTGCTTCTTCTGACTCATTAAACAAGGCGAATGTTTTGGGAATGGACATCGCAGTAAATATTGAAGTAAAGAAAGAAGCGATTCTGAATGTAGTTGTTGATCCGGCGAATGGTGATTTCTTAAATGTTCGTGGTGAGGCAGTGATCTCGGCAGGCATTGATCCAAGCGGAAAGATCACGATGGTTGGAAACTATTCATTGGAAGAAGGCTCCTATCAAATTTCCTACAACTTCATTCAGCGGAAGTTTGACATTCAAAAAGGAAGCACCATCACATGGACAGGAGAACCCACGACTGCACAATTGAATGTTCATGCTGTATATATCGCCAACACAGCACCAATCGACCTGGTGGAACAACAAGTAGAAGCTTCCAAAAGTGCTATTAGAAATACCTATTTACAAAAGCTTCCTTTCCAGGTTCACCTGAACTTAACAGGAGAATTATTGAAGCCTGTTGTTGCTTTTGATATCACACTTCCTTCTGACCGAAACTATGGCGTAAGCAATGATATTGTTACAACCGTACAATCCAGACTCG